>JAFTEG010000380.1 GCA_017453765.1 Selenomonadaceae bacterium | reverse complement strand
TAATAATTTTTAAGGTTTTTAGGATTTACTTTTTCTTTGGCGCAAAGAAAAAGTAACAAAAAGAAACATGTCCGCAGAAGTCGCGTCCGGCGACTTGCGCGGACGGGCGCACGTCCTTGTGCGCCTCTCTATAATTGCGGCGGTTACGTAATTTGCAAAGTACGTAAATTTTAAGTTATTCAACACGCCCTAGTAGTTAGTAGTCAGTAGTCTTATTCACTATTTACTAACCACTAAAGTTTCATTGACGTTAAACTGTTTGAAATGTTATCATAGAAAAAAATTTTTTTCAATTAAATTTTGGCGTGCAAGGTAGTCTTATATGTGCAAATTTTTTTGAAGGCTATAAAAATTTTATGAAAGCTGGAGATATTGACGTGGAAAAAAATGCAAAAATTTTTGTCGCTGGACATCGCGGCATGGTCGGTTCGGCTATACTGCGCGAATTGAAAAGGCAAGGTTACGAAAATATTGTCACGCGGACGCATGCGGAATTAAATCTTTGCAGGCAGGCGGACGTTGAAAATTTTTTCGCGGCAGAAAAGCCGGAGTACGTTTTTTTAGCGGCGGCGAAAGTCGGCGGCATTGTTGCGAACTCAAAAGCGCCGGCAGATTTTATGTACCAAAATATGATGATTGAAATGAACGTGATTAATGCCGCGTGGCAGAATAGCTGTAAGAAATTATTATTTCTCGGCTCGTCGTGCATTTATCCGAAATTTGCGCCGCAACCTATGAAAGAAGATTGCCTTTTAACTTCGGCGCTGGAGCCTACAAATGAAGCCTACGCGCTGGCTAAAATTTCCGGCTTGAAATATTGCGCGTACCTCAATCGACAATACGGCGCCGATTTTATTTCGGTTATGCCTACGAATCTTTACGGTCCCAATGACAATTATCACCCTTTGCACAGTCACGTACTTCCCGCGCTGATTCGGCGTTTTCATGAGGCGAAAGTTGAAAATGCACCGTCGGTAACGTGTTGGGGTGACGGAAGTCCACTTCGCGAATTTTTATACGTCGATGACCTTGCCGATTTATGCGTCTTCTTGATGAACAATTACAGCGGCGATGAAACGGTGAACGCGGGTACCGGCAAGGAAATTTCGATTAAAAATCTTTCAGAGCTTGTTGCAAAAATTATCGGCTACGAAGGCAAAATTATTTGGGACACGTCCAAGCCTAACGGTACGCCGCGAAAACTTCTTGACGTGTCTAAGGCGAAAAATTTAGGTTGGACGTACAAGACGGAATTGGCGGACGGCATTAAGTTGGCGTACGAAGATTTTTTAAATAACCCCATGCGTGCAGAGCGTTAAACTAAGGAGATAAAGCAATGCAGGTAATTTTACTTTCCGGCGGCAGTGGCAAAAGGCTGTGGCCGCTGTCAAATGAAATTCGCTCCAAGCAGTTTGTAAAAATTTTTCAAAGCGTCGACGGCTACGAATCAATGTTGCAACGCACGCTAAGGCAGATTTTTACCATTCCCGCGCAGGTTTCGGTTACCGTTTCCACTTCCGCCGCGCAGGAAAAAATTTTGAAAAAATATCTTCCCGCCGGTGCCGACACTTCCGCCGAACCGTGCAGGCGAAACACTTTCCCCGCGATAGCGCTTACTGCCGCGTACTTGCGCGACGTGAAAAATGTTGACGCCGATGAGCCGATTGTAATTTGTCCCGTAGATCCGTATGTGGACGATAATTTTTTTGCGCAATTTTTAACGCTTGAAGAGTTGGTAAAAAATTCTGCGGCAAATTTAATTCTTCTCGGCATAAATCCAACTTACCCCAGTGAAAAGTACGGCTACATAATTCCCGCGTCGAAAGATGAAGTCAGTGACGTTGCCGAATTTAAAGAAAAGCCCGACCTGGCTACGGCGGAAAAATATATTTCGGCAGGCGGACTTTGGAACGGCGGTGTTTTACCTGCAAAATTTCATACGTCCTCGACAAGGCGCGTGACATTTTGAAAAGTGATTCGTACGCCGAACTTTTGAAAAATTACGCTGAGCTGCCAAACATAAGCTTTGACTACGCCGTTGTCGAGCATGAAAAAAATATTAAAGTCGTGCGCTACGCCGGAGAATGGAAAGACGTAGGCACGTGGAACACCTTGACTGAGGTAATGTCCGAAAAGAATATCGGCAAGGTTTACTTTGACAACACCTGCCAAAATTCGCACGTCGTCAATGAAACCGATACGCCGATTATCGCAATGGGCTTGAAAAATATCGTAGTTGCGGCAAGTCCCGACGGAATTTTGGTTGCCGATAAAAATCAGTCAAGCTACATGAAACCGCTGGCTGAAAAAATTCATGAGCAGGTGCGTTTTGCCGAAAAGTCATGGGGCATTTACCAAGTCATTGACGCGGGTGAAAATAATTTGACGATTAAAGTCATTCTAAACGCCGGGCATCAGATGAATTACCACAGCCATGAACGCCGCGCAGAAGTTTGGACGGTTGTTGAAGGTACGGGGCGTGTTAATCTTGAAGGTAACTTTAAAACCGTGCATGTCGGCGACGTGATAAAAATTCCAGCCGGCGTCAAGCATACTATTTACGCCATGACCGATTTAAAAGTTATCGAAGTGCAAATTGGCGACGTCAGCGTTGAAGATAAAATTTTGCATGAGGAAAAAAATAAAGTCATAATTTCAAAACTTCGCGCAGGTCTCGGCAACCAGCTCTTTCAATACGCCCTTGCACGTTGCCTTGCCAAAAGACGCAATGCCGAATTGAAATTGGATACAACTTATTGGGACATAAGACCGGACAAACATCATAATTTTTACAAGCTTGAAAATTTCAACGTACAAGAAAATTTCGCAACGCCGGAAGAAGTAGAAAACGCGACGCCGATTAATGAGCCGCCTAATTCCGATGGCATTTTTGTTTCGGAAATTTTAAATTCTCCGCCCAACGTTGCATTGGAAGGTTTTTGGCAAAATGAAAAGTACTTCGCCGAGATACGCGACAGCTTGCTTGAAGAATTCACGCTGAAAAATCCGTTGAAAAAAAATTCCGCCGCATGGCGTGATAAAATTCTTTCTGCAAACTGCGCGGTATCTTTGCACGTACGTCACGGCGATTATCTCACTTACAGCATGAGAGATTCATACGGCTTATTGTCACCGGAATATTATTTTAAATGCATTGAAGAGTTGCGAAAGGACTATCCCGACATTACGCTTTTCGTCTTTTCGGACGATTTGGAATGGTGCAAAGAGTATTTGAAATTCGACGTGCCGACGGAGTTT
>JAFTEG010000379.1 GCA_017453765.1 Selenomonadaceae bacterium | reverse complement strand
CTGCTGGGCAAAAACGGCGCCGGTAAAACCACCACAATAAAAATGATGACCCTGCAACTTAAGCCGAGTGCAGGGCAAATTTTTTTTGAAGAGCGTCCACCTGCGGGCAACGAAGTCTTTATAAAAAATTTAATCGGTATCGTGCCGCAACATTTGAACTTCGACCAAGACTTAACTGCGGGAGAAAATTTGGAACTGCACGCGCGGCTTTACCACCTGCCGAAATCTGCGCGGCAAAAAAAAATCGACGAGCTTTTACACTTCGTCGAATTGGAAAAAGTTAAAAATTCGTTTGTAAAAAGTTTGTCCGGCGGAATGAAACGGCGCCTTCTTATAATTCGCGCGCTCATTCACAGTCCGAAAATTTTATTTCTTGACGAGCCGACCGTTGCGCTGGATCCGCAGGTACGCAGAAAAGTTTGGGATTTGATTAAAAACCTCAAGGCGCAAGGTATCACGATAATTTTAACCACGCATTACATTGAAGAGGCGGAGTTTTTATGTGACCGCGTCGCCATACTTAACGCGGGAAAATTGGTGGCATTGGACACTACAAAAAATTTATGCGTCAATCAATCGCTTGAAGAAGTTTTCATAAAGCTGACCGGCTGAAATTATCAGCTTGCAACTTTTTGATTTTTTCTGCGACGCCGATTTTCTTTCATACGTGCAAATTCTTCCTTAGTTGTTGGCGGAATATCGCTGTAATCAATTTCTCTACCTTCCAAAGCTTTTAATTCCTTAATTTGTTCCTCTGTCAACGGTGGTATTTCTTTACCAGTAAAATTGTTCATAGTATTCAGCCTCCTCATTTTTATCAGCTTGACGCGCTGAAATTATTCTTGTCCTATCTTCACGTTCAGTATAAATTACTACCAAAATTTTTTCTATACAAACAAAAATTTTCATACAAACTCGATAACCTGCGTGAAAAATTTGAAAAAAAATAAGCCCGAAGGCTTAACAAGTTTTTAAAAGTTTTTTATATTAACTTTCCAACTTCGGCGCAATCTCTTCCATAGTGTAAGCCTCGATAATGTCGCCTTCCTTGAAGTCACGAAAATCAATAATCGAAATACCGCACTCATAACCGGCGGCAACTTCTTTCACTTCGTCTTTAAAGCGTCGGAGCGAATCAATAAGACCGTCAAAAATTTCTACGTTATCGCGCAGAAGGCGTATCTTTGAATTATTTTGAATCTTGCCTTCAAGCACGTACGAACCGGCAACAAGAGCCTTTGAAAACTTCATGACCTTGCGAATTTCAACGCGACCTTGAATGACTTCTTTGTACTTCGGTGCAAGCATACCTGTCATTGCCGCTTTAACGTCACCAATAGCATCGTAAATGACTCGGTAGGTACGAATGTCAACGTTTTCAGTATCTGCAACACGCCGCGCATTGTTGTCGGGACGCACGTTAAACGCAATTATTAAAGCGTTGGCGGAGGACGCAAGCATAATATCTGATTCGTTTACCGCGCCTACGCCGGAATGAATAATTTTTACGTGAACTTCGTCGTTTTTATCATTAAGCGCGAGAAGTGAACTTGACAGCGCCTCAACCGAGCCTTGCACGTCGGCTTTAACCAAAATGTTGAGGTCTTTAATCGTACCGGCTTTAATCTGACTGAACAAATCGTCAAGCGAAACTTTTTTGGACTTGATTAAATCGTTACGCGCCGCCGCCATACGGTGTTCAGCTATGGACTTTGCAGTTTTTTCATCAAGCGCGGCAAGAATGTCACCTGCGGCAGGAACGTCATTTAACCCCAAAACTTCAACCGGCACGCTGGGACCGGCTTTTTTTACGTTGTCGCCGCGATCATTTATCATTGCGCGAACTCTGCCGAATGCCGTACCTGCAACAATGTGGTCGCCGATTCGCAGTGTACCTTTTTGTACAAGCACCGTAGCAACGGGACCGCGTCCCCTGTCTAGTTGCGCCTCAATAATTACGCCGCGTGCATCGCGATTGGGATTAGCCTTCAGCTCCTGTATATCGGCAACAAGCAGAATCATTTCAAGCAATTCATTAATGCCGATTTTCTTTTTCGCGGAAACTTCAACCATAACCGTGTTGCCGCCGTAATCGTCGGACACAAGTTCATATTCCATAAGCTCCTGCTTGACCTTCATGGGATTGGCGCCGGGCTTATCAATTTTATTTATCGCAACAATAATGGGGACGCCTGCCGCCTTCGCGTGGTTAATCGCCTCAACAGTCTGCGGCATAACGCCATCATCAGCGGCTACGACTAAAATTGCAATGTCGGTAACCTGCGCGCCACGCGCTCTCATTGCGGTAAATGCCTCGTGACCAGGCGTGTCAAGGAAAACAATTTTTCTATCGTTACAAATAACTTGGTAAGCGCCAATGTGTTGGGTAATGCCGCCTGCCTCTGTTGCGGTAACGGAAGATTGACGGATAACGTCAAGCAAAGACGTTATGCCGTGATCTACGTGACCCATAACCGTTACGACGGGCGGACGTGATTTCAAAGTTTTGGGATCGTCTTCAATTTCGGGAATTAAAGTGGGGTCGACTTCCGGCGGTAATTCTTCCGCAGTCACGCCAAATTCAGACGCGACGTACTCGGCAATGTCAAAATTTATTTCCTGGTTAATGGTTACCATGACGCCCATGCGTACAAGCTTAGTCATAACTTCGGCGGCAGTACAGCTCATCTTGCTGGCAAGGTCTTTAACCGCGATTGACGAGGGAATTTTTATGTGAGTGGGACGCGCGATTTCAACTTTATGCACCGGCGCAGGTTGCTGACGCGGCTTTTTCTTGGCACGCGGCGGACGATTGGCAGGTTGCTGTTGCATTTGCGCCTGCTGTTGACTTTTTGCAACGTTGGCGGCATTTTTATTTCTGCGGTTACGACTGCGATTTTGCGTCTTGCCGCCGTCTTCACGACTGCTGTCACGATTCTTTCTTTCTGTACGGTCGCCGCGTTCGGGACGTGTTTCACCGCGCTCGGCGCGACTTTGTTCACTGCGGTCGGGACGTGATTCACTGCGTTCAGCTCTTTCACCGCGCGAATGGTCGCGATTATCCCGCGCAGATTTTTCACGGTCAAAACGGCTGGGACGCTCGTCACCTTCATCATTGCTACGAAAATCCGCCTGCGTATCGCGTGACTGCCTGTCAAAGCGTTCACGATTATCCCGCGCAGGTCTTTCACGGTCAAAACGATTCTGCCGATTATCCCTGCCTTCAAAATGCTCACCGCGTTCACTGCGATTATCACGGTCACTTCGGTTATCACGGTCACTGCGTTCACCGCGATTGTCACGTTGTCTTGCAGATTGATCCTGCCTGCGTGAAGGCTCGGACTTAGTTGCGGGACGTTCTTGCCGTGTTGCTGATTCGACTTTCGTCGCGGGTTTATCTGCCTTAGTTTCGGCAACTTTAGTCGACTCTGACTTTACGGCAGGTTTAGGCGCCTTTGTTTCAGTTTTGGCAGGCGTGACTTTAGCCGACGCAGGTTTAGCCTGTTCAACTTTAGACGACTCAACCTTAGACGATTCGGTTTTGGCAGGTTCACTTTTTGCAGACGTGACTTTAGCCTGTTCAACTTTAGCCGGTTTAACTTCCTCCGCCTTAACTTCGGCAGGACGCGCAGGTTTCGTCTTAGAGTCATAACGCGGACGTGTATGCTTGCTGTCAAATTTACTGTTAGGTTTTTGCGACTTAGTTTCGGTTTTAGATTGCGTTGAAGATTTTTCCGATTCGGTTTTAGTTTCGACTTTACTTTCAGCCTTAGTCTCGGCTTTAACTTCCGCCTTAGCGTCACCTTGATTTTCAGCCGCAGCTTTCGGACGGCGCGAAAAAGTTTCTTTCAGCAGGTTGTAAATTTCTTCGCCCACCGCGCTGAAACGATTGGCAACTTTTACTTTACGCTTTTTCAAAAAATCTATAATGGATTGGTTTTCTTGATTCAACTCCTTTGCAAGTTCAAAAATTCTATATTTCGGCGTTTTCGGTGCTTTCGCCATAAATCCACCCCCGTGTTAAGCTTTCGCCGCTAAAATTTTTTAAGCGGTTGAAAGCGCAAAGACAACTGATTACATATATATTTACTCCCTTTCAGAAGATTGATTGGAATTAAAAATTATTCAGTGAATGAATTCACGATTGAATTATAAATTTCATCGGGAACTTTAGTTTTGAACTGCTTATCAAGACGACGACGCTTTTTTAATTCAAGCGCACACTTTTCATTGCGGCAAACATAGGCGCCGCGTCCCTGACCTTTGCCGGTTTCGTCGACAAAAATATTTCCGTCGGCAAGCTTTACGATTCTCAAAAATTCCGATTTATGTTTAATCTCCCTGCAACTTACGCAACGGCGCATTTGAGTTTGCTTGGAAGAAATTTTTTGCGTCAGCTCGGAAGAAATTTTCTGCGTCACGACGTACCTCAACCGTTCTGCGGTTTATTGCCGCCTTTGTTTTTATTGCGGAACTTATTCTTTTTATTGAACTTATTCTTATTTTTATTTTTAGTCGGCTTTAAAAGTGACGAGAAGAATTTCGTAGCTTTAATGTCAACCGGTCTGAAGTCCGAATCCCACAAATCATCGGTAGCTTGCGCTTGACTTTTAATGTCGATTTTCCAGCCGGTAAGCCGTGCGGCAAGTCTTGCGTTTTGTCCTTCCTTGCCGATAGCCAAACTTAATTGATTGTTCGGCACTATAACGCGGGAAATTCTGTCCAAATCATTCACGGCAACTTTTGACACTTTAGAAGGGCTTAACGCGTTGGCGATATAATTTGCCGGCTCGGGATCCCACTGAATAATGTCAATTTTTTCGTCGCCGAGTTCTTTGTTAATTGCTTGAATCCTTATGCCGTGTTGACCTACGCAGGAGCCTACCGCGTCAATGTTTTCATCTTTTGAAACGACGGCGATTTTTGCACGTGCGCCCGCCTCTCTTGCAACGGATTTAATCTGTATGATGCCGTCATGAATTTCGGGAACTTCCATTTCAAAAAGACAGCGTAAAAAGCCGGGATGGGTACGCGAAAGGTAGACTTGAGGCCCCTTGCCTGCACGGTGAACTTCCGCCACGTAAGCTTTCACCCTGTCGCCGACGTTAAAAATATCTTGCGGCATTAATTCTGTCGACATTAAAACCGCCTCAGTCTTGCCTATGTCGATAACCAAATTACCGTCTTCAATTCGTACGACATTGCCGCTTACCACGTCATTGGCACGGTCAGTAAATTCATCGTAAACGACAATTCTTTCCGCCTCACGAATTTTTTGCATAACGACTTGCTTAGCGGCCTGCGCGGCAATTCTGCCGAAATCGCCTGCCGGAATTTCTCTGCGTACCACGTCGCCGACTTCGTATTCGGGATTAAGCGACTTAGCCTCTTTCAAAGAAATTTCCCTGTTGGGGTTAGTGACTTCCTCCACGACGTCATGCAATTCATTAATATGAAAAGTGCCGTTCGTGCGGTCAATGTCAACGGTAATATTTTTGTCCGCGCCGGTAGTTTTCTTGCATGCAAAAACCAACGCCGCTTCAATGGCGCTGAACATTGCTTCCGGCGGAATTTCTTTTTCACTACACAAATCTTTTAAAGCGTCCAAGAGAATAATCTCATTTTGGGCGCCTTTCTTTTTTCTTACAGCCAAACTATAAGCCTCCTTATTAGGTATTAGGGATTAGGTTGTAGCCATTAACAGCTACCGGCTATCAGCTAATCGCTAATAGCTAAACTTATTTTTATGAGTTTAAAATTTCGCGAATTTCCTTACCGAGTTTAGGCCAACGTTTTCTCAAAATGATGTAATAGTTGTCATCTTTTTTTAAGAAATTTGCCGCCGTCAAACTTGGGTTATTATCATGCGCATAAGAATACGCTGTAAATCCTTCTTCAATTATTGCCGAAAATAATTTATCCAAAGTAGCGTCGTAAGTATCCGTGTACAATTTCAGCGGCAGAAGATATTTAATATTGCCAATATCACGAAGTTTTTCGTAAACGCCTGTATCTGACGGGTTAGAGACAAAAGACGTAATATCTATATTGGTAAGGTTACCTTGAGAATAACGCGCCGCCAATGCAGTGAATGCAATACAGATTGTCCGCGCAATGTGCGCAAAAGGAATTAAAGAAGACGCGTCGGGCATATCTTTATTTTCTTTATCAAATTTAGGCAAAAATTTTTTCGTGAAGTAATAGTCTATGTAGAGCAACTCTTTACATATTTTTGCAAATTGTTTTTGAGTTTTCGCATTAAAAATCGGATTGTAGTATTGATCTTCATAAACTGCCGAAGGTTTTGACCTGCTTTTACACGGCAACTGAAATATCGCCGCCAAACAAAGCTTGCCGACATCAAGTAATTTGGTATGCAAGTATGCATCTGAAAACTGTTTCGGAATATTTTCGCCGCGCTTGGTTTGATAAAAAATTCCTATCTCACGCATAGCCTGTTTAAAACTGTTTTGTTCGGGAGCATTTGCCTTTAAATCTGCCGGCTTAATCGGTTTTTGTGCATTTGCCGCTGTGGCAATTTCCAGACTGAATTTATTTTTTTCTTCCGCAGTGGTGCCTGCCGTTTTTATGATTTTGCATGAAAGCCAAAAATCATGATTTTCGTCAAGCTTTTTACTTTTGTGCAACACGTAGACAGTTTGTCCGCCGTTTACGATTGAAAAATTTTTCAAGTGAACTTCTCGCCCGTCAATGCGAAAATCGTCACAAATTATCGTAATGCCGTTATTTTTTACCCAAAATAATTCAGGATTTTTTTCAATGGTAGCTTTTATTTCACTGTCAATTTTCCCGCCGCTTATGTGATAACGAAGATTATGCGCCAGCAAAGTTATATTATACTTGGCGTAAAGCTGTTTAATTGAAAATGCCGACACATTGACAATCGCCGCGTTGTCATTATAAAGCAGGAAATTATCTTTTTCATCGACAAGAATTTTTCCTTGCTCAACAATTTGTTTCATGGCGTCGGCGGTTTCAATTTCTTTGCTGATATCGGCGGCGAAAAGGATTGAAATTTCAACTGCATCTGAATTTGGAAACTGCGAAAGAATTTGTTGCTTGATATTATCAGCGTTAAAATTTTTTGGTGCCGGTGCACTCGTGTAAAAAGCAAAATGAATTTTTGAATCTTCGCCTGTTTCGGCGTTCAATGCAAGAAAACGGCTTTGCACGCGGGGATTAAATTGCTCGTAGTGTCCCGCCTTCATTTCGTTATAGAACGATACCATTTTTTGTAAAGAGTTAAGCACTTCGTCTTTTGATATGCGCTTATGAAATTTTGATTGACCGATAACCAAATCACAATCTTCAGAATTGGGATCGCTTAAAATAATGTCCGCGCCGCCGTCACTGCAACCGTCAACAATAATTTCTTCAAAGTCACTTTCGTTAAGAATGTTTTCAGGATTTTTGTAAAAATGAGATTGAACGCATAACGCCGAGAAAACGTAATAATCCGGTTTTGTGCGAAGGGACGGATATTTTTCTTTCAATGCTTCGATTTTATCAATAATATGACTGTACGAGTCCATTTTTTCCTGTCATCAGTCTCCTTATTAGGGCGTGTTGACTAATTCAAGTTTTAATAATTCTTAAGGTTTTTTAACTTACTTTTTCTTTGGCGCAAAGAAAAAGTAACAAAAAGAAACATGTCCGCAGAAGTCGCGTCCGGCGACTTGCGCGGACGGGCGCACGTCCTTGTGCGCCCCGCCATAATTGCGGCTGTTACGTAATTTG
>JAFTEG010000378.1 GCA_017453765.1 Selenomonadaceae bacterium | reverse complement strand
TTAAGTAGTCACCGTCTGAAGGCTTGTAAGACTGCTGTACACCGTGTAGTTGCCGGTACCTGCATAAACCGTGTTGCCGTAGCCGCCGCCATTTAGGCTGATTTTGTCCGCGTCGGCTCCGCCTGCGATTGACGAAGACCAGAAGTAGCCGCTAATTGTATCTGCGCCCGCTCCGCCGGTTATTGTTAAGTAGTCACCGTCGTTAGCGTAGATAGAGTCCGCACCTGCGCCGCCGTCTATGTAGGAGTAATTGCCTGAAGGGGCGTTATTAATTGTATCGTTGTCAGCGTCACCATAAATCTTGGCGTAACTGCCGTTGTTGTATATGGAGTCATTACCTGCACCCATGTACGCTGTCAAGCTTATGCCTGTGTTGCTTAAGGTGTCATTGCCGCTATAGGCATCTACCGTAACTTTGGAGCCGCTGTTTTTAATCTTATCTGTAAAAGACGTGCCGTAAACCAAAGAGTAAGAATTTGTGTTGGTTATCCACGTATCTGTGCCGACAAAGGTAATGGTGCCGCTGCCGTTAATGTTCACAATAGTGTTGCTACCGGACTGCACCGAACTCCATGACGCGTTGTATACGCTGAGTGAATCGCTTGACTTCCAACCGTAAACCGTGTCGTTGCCGTCGCCGTAGTAGTATTCCTCCGGTTATAGTCAAGTAATTGCCGTCTGAAGCGTAGATGAAGATGTTCGGTAAACTGTTCTGAAGTAGATCGGCATAAGCTGTTCCGTGTTGTTCGCCGGAAGCTTGTGGAGTAAGTGTTGCCATAAAAATCTTCTCTCCTTCCTTGACGTTTTAAAACACCTTCTACAAAAAGACTACTGAAAAGTTTATGAAACCTCCAACAAATTAGACTTTGATAAATGAAATTGTAACCCTCTTTTTTGAGAGGTCAAGGTGAATTTGTGTAGAAAATTTGAAAATTTTACTTCCTGCAGAAATTGAAAAATTTTTTGTTAAACCAAAATTTTGTCGCAGGATTAAATTGGTTAAAATAAATTTAATGAAAAAAATCTGTAAAAACTATGGAAATTCTCCGCAAATTATGTATAATGTTAAAAGGAATTATTTTATACTTTTTTAGACAGGCGGTGATTTTCTTGAGTGACATTGTTAAGATACGAGGTGTGAAGTCCGGCTTACAGCTCAGCTTTGCCAAAGGCGCCGATTTTGATGAAGTTCAAGCAAATCTTTTGGAAAAGCTCGAAACCGGCAGTAACTTTTTTATTCGCGGGACGACGGTTTATATGCAGAAAGGCGTTTTCAGTGACGAACAGAATGAGGCGTTGCGCAGAATGTTTCATCGTCACGGCATGCTTGTCAGCATGGAATTTAAACAGCCGAATTTTTCTGCCGCTCCCCGCACTGCGCCGACGCCTTATCCTGCACCTGCACAAAGTACCGCGCCTGCATTTCAGCCTAAGCCGCAGGAAAACAGCGGTAAAATGACGGTGATTAATAAAACTATACGCGGCGGGCAGGAAGTGCGCACGGATTCTTCGGTAATGATCTGCGGCAACGTAAATCCCGGCGCGCAGGTAATTGCAGGCGGCAGTGTCGACATACGCGGTACGTGTCGCGGTCTGGTGCATGCGGGATTTTACGGCGACGAGACGGCGTTTGTAGTGGCAGATAAACTTATGCCTACGCAGATTCGCATTGCCAACGTTATTGCGCGTTCGCCGGACAATGTGAAGGAAGCGGGTATGGCGGAGCGTGCCTCTATCAAAAACGGCTATATTGTCTTTGAACCTATTATGAGATAAAATTAGGTAATAGGGATTAGGGATTAGGGAATTAAGAATTAAGAATGTGGAATGTGGAATGTGGAATGTGGAATAAAAAAAGCTAATCCCTAATCTTGAGACTTTGAATCCTAAATCGGAGGATTTTTATATGAGTGAAATTATAGTTATAACAAGCGGCAAGGGCGGCGTCGGCAAAACCACTACAACGGCTAATATCGGTATGGGTCTTGCGATGCGCGGTAATCGCGTTGTCTTAATCGACACCGATACCGGCTTGAGAAACCTTGACTTGCTGTTGGGACTTGAAAACAGAATCGTCTATGATTTGGTTGACGTGACAAGCGGACGCGTACCCTACAAAAAAGCTCTTGTACGTCACAAAAAGCTTGAAAATCTTTTTCTTTTGCCGACTTCGCAGGTTAAGGATAAATCGGCGATAAATCCTGAACAACTTGTAGACCTTTGCAAAGAGTTGAAACAAGAATTTGATTTTAT
>JAFTEG010000040.1 GCA_017453765.1 Selenomonadaceae bacterium | reverse complement strand
TTAATCCTTAATTCCTTCTCGTCGTCGGGACTTTTTTATTTTTAAGCCGGTAAACATACGCTAAAACTTCTGCAACGGCTTGATACAAATCCTGCGGCACTATGTCACCTATTTCAACCGTTTCATACAGCGCACGCGCCAAAGGTTTATTCTCGACAATCGGAATGCGGTGTTCACGCGCCGCCGCTTTAATTTTTTCCGCAACAAGGTCTTGACCTTTCGCCAAAATTTTCGGCGCCACCATTCCCTTTTTATACATAAGCGCTACTGCCAAGTGCGTCGGGTTCGTGACAATTACGTCTGCTTTCGGCACTTCCAGCATCATACGCGCCATTGCCATTTGTCTTTGTTTCTGCTTGATTTTACCTTTAATCTGCGGATCGCCTTCCATTTGTTTGTATTCGTCTTTTACTTCCTGCTTAGTCATCATCAAATCCTGCGTTGTCTGCCAGCGTTGGTAGGCGTAATCCGCCGCCGCCAGCACTATTATGACTGTGATAACTTGAAATGACATTACAAAAATTTTGTCCGCAATCTCAGCTAAACTGTACTCCAAGTCGTAGTAGATAAAGTACGGCATAAACGGTATTTCATCTTTAAGGTAGAGGTACAGAAAAAAACCTATGACAATTATTTTGAAAAGGGATTTTATAAGTTCAACCAGCGCGCGCTTTGAAAAGAGTCTGCCGAAACCGTTTATCGGATTTAAATTGCTCAGCTTCGGTTCAAGTTTTTCCATTGACACCATGAAACCGACTTGATAAAGGTTTATTCCCAGCGCGAAGATTAGGACGCCGATCATTACCGGAAATGCGGTAGTCACCATGACTTGAACAACGTCCAAAAAAATTTTCATGACGTCTTCAATCGTCGTGCCGTTTTCGTGCAGGTGCGAAAAGACGTAGGCGGAATAATCGGCGACGTTGAAGTACATATACTCCCATAAAAGTTTTATCACTAAAAATCCTGCCAACAGCACGAAGGCGGTATTAAGCTCCTGACTTTTAGCAATCTGACCCTTTTTCCGTGCGTCCTCACGGCGTTTGGACGTAGGCTCTTCGGTCTTGTCACCTTCCGCAAAACGTTGCAAGTCGAAGGTTAGGTCGATAGATCGTTGGGTCGATAGATCGATAGTAGATTCGTCATCAAATTTTTTATGGAGAAATGAGTTTAATCGCCGTCGAAATGCTTGAGTACATGTCATCGAACATCACATCCAAAAATAAAACGTAAAACGGCATTAACAGCGCCAACATCGCCGTACCAATCATCAAATGCATCGGCACGCCGATAACAAAAATATTCATCTGCGGCATGGTACGTGCAAGAATGCCCATACCGACGTTTGTCAGCAGGATTGAAAAAGTTACCGGCATTGCGATTTTCATTCCGACAAGAAAAATTCCGTTTGTAATGTTGCCGATAAAATCTGCCATTGCGTCATGCCAAACCATTCCGTTAATCGGTACGGCGCGAAAACTTTCAACCAGCGCGGCAATAATCATATGGTGACCGTTCACCGTCAAAAAATAAATTATCGTCAGATTGTACAGAAATGAACCGATAAGCGGCGACTGCTCATTGGACGTGGGGTCCATAACCTGCGCGATTGTGTAACCTACCTGCATGTCCATAATTTTACCTGCCATTGTAATCGCCGCAAGTATGACGTAGGCGACAAAGCCGATAAGCCAGCCTATGAAAAGCTCCTCAATGACCAGTGCGCCGAACATTGCGATAGTCTCCGGCGTCTCGACAACCATTTCATTCATCAACACGGGGAAGGTTAAAACCGCCATTACAAACGCCGTCGCCGCGCGAATTTGCACGGGAATATTTTGACTGCCGAAAAAGGGCGATATAAAAAAAATTCCGCTTGTACGCGTCAGTACCAGCAGAAATCCCGCTATTTGTCCTTGCAGTATGTCAAAAAAATCTATCTCCGTCAAAATGTTACCTCATTATTAGGCTTTAGATTGTATTTTTTTCAACTATCGATCTAACCACTATCGATCTATCGATCTATGTTATCCGCGCCGGTATGCTTGTGAAAATGCCGGAAAAATATTCTACCATAAGACTAAGCATCCAGGGACCGAAAATTAAAATCGCGACGAAGACGGCAATAATTTTCGGTATGAATGCAAGCGTTTGTTCCTGAATTGACGTTGTTGCTTGAAAGACGCTGACCATTAAGCCGACCGTTAAGCCTAAGCCGAGCATAGGCGCCGATACAAGCAAAACTATCATCAGCGCTTCTTGTGCCAGCTGTATTACCAAATCTCCCGACATTTCGCCGCCTCCCGCTAAAATTTTTTATTTAAACTGAGTCCGTTAAATTAAATCGCTAAAATTGAATCGCTAGGGGTTGTTGAATAAGTCAAAAAACGTTGCAAATTACGTAACAGCCGCAATTATGGCGGGGCGCACAAGGACGTGCGCCCGTCCGCGCAAGTCGCCGGACGCGACTTCTGCGGACATGTTTTCTTTTTGTTACTTTTTCTTTTGCGCCAAAAGAAAAAGTAAATCCTAAAATCCTAAAATCCTAAAATCCTAAAAAAATATTAAAATTTATCCAAGTTTGAATTAGTCAACACGCCCTAGTAGGTAGTGGTTAGTGGTTAGTGGTTAGTAAAAGCTAATCGCTACAAGCTACCGGCTACTAGAGGTTGTTTGTAAAATCAAAATGAAAAGAGGCGGCGCGGATGTACCGTCAAATCAAGAGCCAAAGAAAAAGTAACTCCTAAAAATTTTTTACAAAGTTGGAATTTACCAACAACCCTATGCTAAAGGTTAATAGCCGTTATTGACTAAAAAAAAGTAATTCGTTAAAATTATTTAAAAAACTTTTTGGAGAGTGAAAGGAGTAAAAAAATGGCTGTACACGTTATCAATGAAGCGCGGCGCTGTCTGCAATGCAAAAAGCCGCTCTGTCAGCTAAAGGGCTGTCCGATAAAGACCAACGTGCCTGAAATGATTCGTCTCTTTCTTGACGGCAAGACGCAGGAAGCGGGCAAAATGCTTTTTGAAAATAACCCGCTGTCTATAGTCTGTTCACTTGTCTGCGATCACGAACACCAATGCGAAGGCAACTGCATTCAAGGTAAACGCAAGGAAGGCGCGGCAATTCAAATTCCGAACATTGAGCATTACATTTCCGATTCGTACTTTGACAGAATTGTTTTGGAAAAGGCGCCGGACACCGGTAAACGTGTGGCTATAATCGGTTCCGGTCCCGCAGGCATTACCATTGCCGTAAAGCTTGCCGCACTCGGTCACCGCATAACCATTTTTGAGCGTATGGACAAAGTCGGCGGCATGATGCGTTACGGCATTCCCGCCTTCCGCCTGCCGCGCGTAATTCTCGACCGCTACCAAACCAAACTGCGCGAAATGGGAATACACTTCCGCCCCAATACCACGATAGGCGGCGCGTTGCACCTTGACGATCTTTTCAATGACGGCTACGACGCGGTATTTATCGGCACCGGCGTTTGGCGTCCGCGCAGACCCGGTTGCAAGGGCGAATCCTTAGGTAATGTTCATTACGCGATTGACTACCTGCGCAATCCCGAAGCTTACGATTTAGGCGACAATGTGGCGATTATCGGCGCAGGTAACTCTGCTATCGACGTGGCGCGTACCGTTGTAAGAATGGGTTCACAAAATGTCACGCTGTACGCACGCCGCAAACACCTTGCCGCAAGTCAGCGCGAATTGGACTACGCCGCTGTTGACGGTATCGAACTTCAACAGGGTATGGCGATTAAAGAATTTACCGAAGAAGGTCCCATTTTCACGCCGCGCATTTATGACGACGAAGGCAATTTGATTCGCGAAGAAGAACCCGTGCTCATGCCTGCGGACAGCACCATTATCGCCATCAGTCAAGGTCCCAAAGATAAAATTGTCAGCACGACGCACGATTTAAACGTAAGTGAATACGGACTTATTGTAACTGATGATGATGGCAGGACGTCACGCGAAGGCGTCTTTGCCTCCGGCGACGTTGTTATCGGCGCTAAAAATGTTGTACTTGCCGTTGAATACTCCA
>JAFTEG010000377.1 GCA_017453765.1 Selenomonadaceae bacterium | reverse complement strand
TTTTTTTGACAGGGAAGAGGGACTAGGGAAGAGGGAAGAGAAAAAAACTAATCCCTATTCCCTATTCCCTAATCCCTATGATATAATTTCGCGGAAAAATTTTGAGAGGATGGTTTATTTGTCTGTAAAGACTGCGTTGCGCGTACACTTTTACGACACCGACACAATGGGCGTAGTGCATCACGCAAATTATATTCGTTGGTTTGAAACGGGGCGCGTGGAATTTTTGCGCTCGGTCGGCATAACCTTAACCGAAATGATGAGCGACGGAATTTTATTTCCGCTTACTGAAATTAAGGCGAAATTTCTGCATTCCGGCATATTTGATGACGAGTTGGAATTAGAAACGATACCGGTTGAACTGACGAAAGTTAAAATGGAATTTAAATATAAAATTCGCCGAAAAAGCGACGGTGAACTTTTGGTAAAAGGTTACAGCCAAAATGTTTTCACAAGCGCCGAAACGGGGAAAATTTCACGCCTGCCGGAAAAATATTTTTCAAAGTTGGAGCAGGCTAAACTTGAGGAGTTGGATTAAAAGACATGGTGATAATTGAAGGATTATTAATCGCGGCAGTAGTCGGCGTAGTCGGCGTGGCGATATTTTTAAAAATGCGCGGGCAGGAAAAAGTTGTACCGCGTCTTGATAAGCGTACGCCGTTTAAAATTGAACACCGCGACGAAAAATCCGTGACGCTTTCCACTACGATAGAATTTTTTAACGAAGGCACGCAAAGCGCTATGATTGTCGACGCGTATGTAAAGCCGCAACTGCCTTTTGAACAGTACGACGGCATGAACGTACGCGGCAAGGCGGAGGTTGAAGGCAAGCCGCGCGAAGATGATTATTTTGAAGCGCTGGTCATGGAACATCAGCAAGGCTTTAACTTCGTGGCAAAAGTTACGTTGACTGCGCGGAAGGGCATGACGCTTGAAGAGGCGGTAGCGCATATGGTAGATTTCCCGATTGAAATTATTTACCGTGAAGTCGGTCGCACGCCAATGCATTTTTCCATTGCGCGAATTTTTTTGCCTGCAGAGGAGCTTGCAAAATTGGTCGGCGTGAAGTTGATTAAAGATTAAAACTGTACCGCTGAATTAAATTTAAAATTGTAACGCTGAATTAAATTTAAAATTGCGATTAGAATTGAGGGAAAAATTTTAAATGGCAGTAGAAATAATTCCGATAAAGACGCGAATTTTGACGCCGAAAGATAACATTGTTGACATGATTGCGAAGTACACAAAGGATTTAATCGGTCCCGATGACGTGTTGACGGTTGCTGAAAGTGTCGTGGCGATAACGCAGGGAAATTTGATTCGTCCCGATGAAATGAGAATTACCTGCCTTGCGCGTCTTTGTTGCAGATTTATACCGGATTACGGCTCTTTGGCGACGCCGCACGGTATGCAGGCGCTTATGCTGAAGGAAGGCGAATGGCGCGTTGCATTTGCGTTAATCGGCGGCTTTTTGGGTAAGCTTGTAGGTCAGCGCGGACTTTTTTATAAATGGGGCGGGCGTCAAGCGGCGTTGATTGATGACGTCACGGGCGATATGCCGCCTTTTGACAAGTGCGTTGTCTACGGTCCGGAAAATCCCGACCAGGTTGTTGCCGATATCAAGGAACGGTTAGGTTGTTTCGGCGCTATGATTGCCGACGTAAACGATTTAAAGCGCTCACGCATTGTAGGTGCTACGAAGGGAATGAACGCGCAGCTTGCGGCGAATTTGCTGATTGATAATCCTTTCGGCAATGCGTCAGAGAAAACGCCGATTTGTATTTTGAAAGGCTTTCGCCAGGAGCAAGAGCATGTTAGGGGCTAGGGGCTAGGATTTAGGGACTAGTGATTAGGAATTAGGTGTTATTATGATGAAATTTTTACGAACGCTATTTTTGGTGATGATGATGACGCTGATTTTTAATGTCACGGCAAACGCGGCGCCGGTACCACTGCGCGGAATTGTCGAAGGATTTTACGGCACCCCTTGGACAAACGAAGACCGCATAGACATGATGAAATTTTGTCGCGAACACGGCTTGAACGCCTACATTTACGCGCCGAAAAACGATCCGTACCACCGCGATAAATGGCGTGAACCGTACCCCGCCGATAAGCTGGCTGAAATTAAAGCGCTTGTCGACACTGCGAAGGCGAACAATATCAGATTCACTTTCGCAATTTCGCCGGGTCTTGATTTAAAATACACCGGCAGTGAAGGCGAACAGGATTTTAAAACTCTCGTCAACAAAATGAATACCATGTACTCTCTCGGTGTTCGCAGTTTTGCAATTTTCTTCGACGACCTTAAGGACAGCAAGGGCAGACATCACGAAGACGGCAAAAAGCAGGCGGAACTTTTGAATAAGTTGCAGGACACTTTTCACCGTATGCACAAAGACATTGTGCCTTTCATTACCGTGCCGACGGAATATTTTTATGACGATATGATTGACGGTAAAAAAATTAAAAGCTACACGAAAGATTTTGCCGAGACGATTGATGAAAAAATTGTAGTACTGTACACGGGCAACGGCGTGGTTTGCGAAGGCATTAGCGATAACGATTTACGCAACGTCAATGACATTTACCAAAACGATAGAGGCATCGGAATTTGGTGGAATTATCCGGTAAACGATTACACGTTACGTACCGACGGCAAGGCAAATTCAAAATTGGCGCTGGGACCGATTCAAAATTTGCCGACAAAAAATATGCACGCGATTTTCTTCAATCCAATGGGTCAAGAAAATATGTCGAAGATAGCATTGGCGACGGCGGGCGAATATGCCAACGCGCCGGAAATTTATAAACCTCAGTCAGCGTGGAACAAGGCTATTGATGAGCAATTCGGCGAACTTGCCTACGCCATGAAAGTTTTTGCGTCGCATTCTCAGCATATGGAAAATTCATGGG
>JAFTEG010000376.1 GCA_017453765.1 Selenomonadaceae bacterium | reverse complement strand
GTTGCGTACCGTTTGAAATGTTAAGGGGTCGTCAAGAATAAAACCCACTTCGTCCGAAAGGTACGCCGCCCAATTTTCAACGTCGGGCTCGGTTTGCGCAATAAAATCTTTCAAGGCGTGGAGGGCAAGCATTGCGCGACTTACCGCACCTGACTTAAAAAGGTTGCTTACTACCGTGACGCCGTCGACTTTTGCAAGGTCACTTTCCTGCGTCGTCGCAACGCTATCAATAACCGCTGACTTTTTATCTTCACTTTTATCAGCGGCTTTATCTTCGTCCGCAGATTCGACTTTATCTTCGTTCGCAGGTTCGACTTTATCTTCGTCCGCAACTTCAACCGGCTCAAAATTTTCATCAACCTGCCGAATATCTTTAACCCCGCGAATATCTTTAACCTGCTTAATATCATCAACCTGGCGAATATCTTCAACCGGCTCTACATCTTCGTCAACATCTTGAATATCGTCATTATCATCAACGTTAGCCGCAGGTTCGACAATTTCAACCGGCGTAATGTCGGCGTCGTCTTCACTGCCGTAAGTCTCTGCAACTTCTTTAACGTACTCTGAATCTTTCTTGGCGTCTTGCTTGCCTACGAAGTAAAGGTTTACGTCTTCGTCATCATCAAAAGGCAAGGTAGGTTCCGGCGTCACCGAAAATGAAGGCGGTACAACTTCTTCCGAAAAGCTGTCGTCTGCAACGTCTGATTCGTCATCTGCCGAATCATCTTTTTCACTCTTTTCAGCTGAAACTTTTTCGCTTGAAACTTTTTCAGGCAAAACTTTTTTATCTTCAAAAAGCCCTTGCAAAAATTCTTTTTTTGAATCCGAAAGATTTTTTCTGCCGCGCTTTGAATTAGAATGCCCAAATTTCCAAAGTGACATCCATTCATCAAAGGTAAACGCCACGCCGGTAGGAGTGACAAAACCTTCCTTCGTACCCATGAGAAAACGAATATTTTTAAATTTGACGGTATCAAACATTTTCATCCAAGACAAGTCGTCGATGTCAAAGACGAAAACAATTACGGCTTTAATATACACGCTGTCGTTGATATCACGTTCGATTAAAAGGCGGAACTTTGCAATTTCTTCCTCCCAATTTTTACCCAAAAGATTGAGTGACAACATAAGAATGACTTGCGGTACGTCGCTGTCAAGTTTATATTCCGCGCGTGCAAAGGCAATGTCGGGATTGTACTCAAAATTTATTTTCAGCACGTCTTTAAGCCGCGCTTCACTCATTTTCATCAGTGCAAATTTAATCGAGTGAACAAGCGAATCAAAATCACTTTCGCCGCTTTGAGGTATATTGCGTGCAAAGTTACGATATACGCGCGTACAGAGTTCCATACCGAAATCATTTAAATAATAAAATTGGCATTCGCGCCACGTGACTTTGTCTGCAAGTCCCCACGAAAAAAGTCTGTCCAAAATCGCGGGAGTAAGCACGGCAAGATTTTTTGTAATTTTGGCGCTGAATTTTATATTCTCGGCAGAATCTTTAAATAAAATCCGTGACTCCATGAACATTTTAAAAATGGGCGCGGGATCTGATTTTTCAACCAATTCATGCAGTTTGTTGTTGAAAGATTTTACCGTGAAATTTTTTCTTGACGTAGACTTTTCAATTACAAAACTTTTTTCGTCGTAGAGGACAAGTGATAAATCCGGCGGCGGCTGAATTTTTCTGTACTTAATGCTTACCGCTCTTACCGCGTGAATATTTGGTACGGACGAAGATTTTTTATCTGCCGCCACTTCAACTTTTTCCTGCGGCTTGACTTCTTCAACTTCGACAACCGCGCCGGGATAGTGCAATTTATTTTGTGAAAGCGCCATTACAAGTATGGGGTTGTCGGGGAAACTTTGTAACGCTTCCAAATATTTTTCCGGCGAAATGACTTCATTGCTTGAAACAATTTCGTCAAGTAACACGAATCTTTCTGCCTGCTTAAAAAAGTTTGCAACATTCGCCGTGTCTGTTTTACTCGCCTTATTTTTAAGGTGCTCCGCCTGCAGTTGAACTTGACGCAGAGACTGTTTCATTTTTTCATCTGTCGAATCTAAAATTATGGTTGAAATTTTTGCAAGTACTTGCGTCAATTCTTCGCGTTTTGAGTTTTGTTCCAATGTTGCAAGCGCTTTTTCAACCTGCTCCATGTTACCTAATGATGCCGCACGTTTTGTCTGTTCAACCGTAGAAAATTTTTCCTGCGCCTCTAAAATTTGTTTTAAAAGCAAGTTGACTTCTTCTGAATCTGCGTCTATGAAAAATCCTTTATCGATAGACGCGGCTATATCAGCTAAAATCGGTCTTAATCTTACGCGCGATACTTCCATTGTAGTGAAAATTTCTCGCAGGCGCGTAATGACTGCTGAGTTTACGCCGTCCATAAATTTTCCCCCTTCTCACTGTGCTGAAAAAATTTCCGCTTACACTGAAATAAATTCGGCACAAACATTAAAATTTATAATTTCGATTTAATTAAACGCAGAATAAAAAAAATCCTGCTTATCGGCAGGACTTTAAAATTTTTGTAAATGTAAATCAAATTCTTTTTGCAATGCGGATTAAATTCTTTTGTCAGTGCCTTTTTAATGAGAATCAAATTCCGCAATTAATTTCAAGCGTCCGAATCTTTGTTGCTCGGAAATTTTTTGGCAGTGTCTTTGCCAAATGTCACGATAACACTTTTCTAAATCGCGCATATAACTTTCCGCGTCCATAAGCCGTGACTTTAAAAGCTGTTCGCGCAGTCCCGCGTGATAGCCGGCGATAAACTCAATGCGCTGACCGACTTGCACGGCTTTTTTTATGTACCCCATTGGATTAATCGCAATCAGCTCGGTTAAATCTGCGGCAGTTAAAATCGATGAGCCGAAACGCGAACCGTGCGATTTGCCGCGCACCGCAATTACCGGCACGCCCATGTACAACGCCTCGCACGTCGTAAGCCCGCCGGTGTATGGAAAGGTATCAAGCGCAATGTCAATGTCGCGGTACTGTTCAAGATAATCCTTGCTGTAGGGACGAAGTTCCACTCTGTCAAGCGGAAAACTCATTTTTTTTAGCCGCTCCGTCAAAATTTCAATGCCGCTGTCGATACTGCAAAGTTTACTTTTAATCACCAGCCGTGCAGTTGGCATCTCTTCCAAAATCGCACGCCACGCATATAAAACGCTGTCGCTGACTTTAGCGAAGTTGTTAAAACTGCCGTACGTGACGTAGCCGTTTTTCAAAACCGGCGCATGCACTCCCGCCGCAGGTATGTCGCGAATCAGTCCCGGCGTGTAGCACAAATGGCAACCGCTGACGCGCAGAATTTTTTCCGTGAAGTCCGGCGGCTCGCCTTGCTCCGGCATACAAATATGATCCGATAAAAAATAATCAACCGCCTTAAGCCCCGTCGTCGCCGTGTAACCTATCGCACAAATTTGAATCGGCGCGGGCTTTCTTGCAAGTACCGGCAGTGAATTATTTTGCGAATGTCCCGCAAGGTCAACCAAAATGTCAATGCGGTCGTCGTGAATAATCTGCGCGATTTTTTGTACCGGCAACTTGCTGACATCGCGCCACGTGACTTTGCATTTTTTCAGCTTATCCGTGACAAAGTCGCGTTTACCGGTTTGATAACAGGTTACGGCAAAATTTTTCGCGTCGTAATTTTTTAAAAGCGGCAGAATGAAATTTGCAACGGCGTGTTGTCGAAAGTCCGGCGAAATGTAGCCGATTTTCAATTTTTTATCCGGCGCGTAGTTTATGCCGTCGTTTGAAAATTTCGTGACGCTCGCAAAAAGGCTATCGTACTTCTGCGCGGCTTGCTTGACTTTGTACGGCGAAAATTCGCGGTAGTTACGTAAAAATAAATGCTTTGAATAAATTTCCGCCGCCTGCTCGTTATCCTTAGTCAAGCCGCTTGCCTCACGCAGAGCGTTGGACGCGGACAGCGCGTCGCCGGAAAGGTAGAGACCGTTTGAAATTAAACATAAAGCCTTGTACAAAGTCGTCTTAGTCAGCAAAATTATTTTCTCATCGTCTTCGGAATTTTTTTTGTCGTCGGAATAAAGAATTTTAAATCTGCCGCCGTGTTCGCGGGAGTTGAAGTCGTCCAAAATTTTATGTGCGTCGTCAATAACGCCTTTCAAAAGTTTCAGTTCGTCGATAAGGTTAAACTTCTCCGCCGCAACACCGCCTAACACAAAGCGTGCGCGCAGATTATTTTTATCAAGCGTCAAGGCGTCGCGTGCAAGAATTTCGGCTTCTTCCAAATTTTCAAGGTAGAGTGCCGCCTCTGCCATAATTGCGGGACCGTCTGCGGATTTTTTGTCAAGATCGAAAATTTCACGTGCAACGCCGCGCATTGAATGTGGATTGCCGCTCGCCGCAAATTTTTCGGCAAGTATCAGCCAATTTAATTTTTCGTCCGACAAAAACTCCACCCCGCCATAAGGATTAAGGATTAAGGATTAAGGATTAAGAATGAACCCCTGTTCCCTAATCCCTAATTAATCTTAACGCAAATGCCGCGTAAAGACAAGCTGTCACGCCGCCTTGAAAAAATTACTTGCAATAAATTTTTTCGCAGAATATAATTTTGTTGAGGTGATTTTCGTGCTTAAAAAATTTTTGACGGCGGCACTCGTCGCAGGGCTTTTTATAACAAATTTTTCAGTATCGGAGGCAAAAGACGTGGATAATGAAAAAAAAGCTCCCGTGAAAGTCGTACAGACTGCGGGACGTGAAAACTTGGGAAATTTTGCGCCGCATTTCGCGCACTACAATGATGATATTCTTTTCGGCGAAGTTTGGTCGCGCAATGACGTGCTTTCACTTCATGACAGAAGTTTAATCACCGTTTCGGCGCTTATCGGTGCAGGCGTGCTTGACAGTTCATTTAAACATCATCTTGAATTTGCCAAGAAAAACGGCGTCACGAAAGAAGAAATGGTAGAAGTCATTACGCAACTCGGCTTTTATGCGGGTTGGCCTAAGGCATGGGCGGCTTTCCGTTTAGCTAAAGAAGTCTATGGAGAGTAGATCGATAGTGGCTAGATCGATAGTGGCTAGATCGATAGATCGATAGTTGAACAGATCGATAGTAAGAATTATAGGTAAAAAGATTATGGAAAATAAAATGACTTTGGAAGAAATTACCGCGCAGAGTATTTTCCCTGTCGGCGGCGAAAACGTCAACTACGCGCAGTACTTCGACGGCACGAGTTACCTTAATATGATTTCGCTTGACCAAGTTGTTATAGGCAACGTAACATTTGAACCGGCTTGCCGTAACCATTGGCATATTCACCACGCGAAAAGCGACGGCGGGCAAATGCTCCTTGTGACGTACGGACGCGGCTGGTATCAAGAGTGGGGCAAGCCCGCACAGGCGTTAAAGCCCGGCGACGTGGTACATATTCCTGCTAACGTCAAACATTGGCACGGCGCGGCTAAAGATTCCGCCTTCCAACATTTGGCGGTTGAAGTTGACGGCGTGGAAAAGTCCACTGAATGGTGTGAACCGGTTGACGCGGCGGAGTACGATAAATTAGAGTGGAAATGAACCGCAGAAATTTTTTACGCAATGCTTTAATCGGCTTAGTCGGCGTCACGGCGGCGGCAGGCGGCGGCGCTTTTTACTTCGTACATCGACCGGAATTCGGCAGACTTCCT
>JAFTEG010000375.1 GCA_017453765.1 Selenomonadaceae bacterium | reverse complement strand
TATTGCCAATGCGTCCGCCGCGTCATCGGGCGAAGGCGGCTCCGGCAAATTTAAAATGCGTGTCACCATATAAATGACTTGCTCTTTCGTCGCGCCGCCGTAACCGGTGATTGACATTTTAACTTCGTTCGGCGTTATCTCAACCACGTCCAAATTATTTTGTGCCGCGCAGAGTAACACGACGCCGCGCGCTTGACCTACGGGAATTGCGGTAGTGGCGTTTTTGCCGAAGAAAAGTTTTTCCACGCCGACAACTTCAGGCTGAAAATTTTTTATCAGCACGTCAAGTTCGGTGTAAATTTTTAAAAGTCTGTCCTGCATACGCGCTTCGGGGCTTGTGGTTATCACGCCGAAAGTTTTTGCCGTCAACCTGCCGCGTGATTGTTCGACAATGCCGTAGCCGCAAATTGCAGTGCCGGGATCTATTCCAAGTGCCAACATAATAGTAAATAGTGAAGAGTGAAGAGTGAGGAGTGAGGAGTACTCTTAACTCCTAACTCTTAACTCCTCTATCGCATCAATGACCTGCCGCGCAGATATCATGCGTGAACATTCATAAGCACGCGGCGTATTTTTATATCGTGGACAAAATTCATACTGCGGCCAATCAATCGCCGTATTATTGTGACAGCTGTTGCAGACAAGGCGATTAATGATTCGGTACGGCGTATCAAATTCAAACCACGAAGAAGTAATGCCGCTTATCAAAATGACGGGAATGTCAACCGCCCACGCAAGCCACGATAAACCGCTACTCAAGCCTATGAAAAAATCTGCGTACGCCAAAAGATTTACGCGCTCAATAAGAGAAATGTCGCCGGTAAAATCCTCCGCGCCTTGCGGCATTGTCACCGTCATACCGTGACTTGTTTCCTCGCGATTTCTGTCAATGCAAAGTACGCGATAGCCTAAGCTTTTCAAGTACGCAACAACTTCATCGTAGCCGTCGGGATTAAGCCACGCCTTTGGAGTTATCGACGCCTGCACGGCAATGCAAACGTACGGCTCGGCAATTTGGCGCGGCTTTGTAGGGCGATAAATTTTTTTCGTGTAGCGTCCCAATTTTAAAATTTCGCGTCCCATAGTCAGCATTGGAATTTTTCTGATTTCCGTCGGCTGAAAAAACGGACTGAATCCCGGCGATAAATGGTAGCTTGCGTAAGTGTCCTCAGGAATTTCAGCGGAATATTTTATTGCAGGGAAGTAAACGTCCAAAATCTCTTTCATATACGGTTCAACGCGGCAGGTTGCGTGACAATTCCACTTACGGCAAAATTCTTCAATGCAAGGCAGTAGCGCTATGTGATCGCCCATACCTGTCGCAGGTATATGAAAATGCACGTTAAAGCCTGCGGGGTCGTAGCAGTGCCGAAAGATAAAGTTGCCGTCAAGATAAATTTCAAACTCCCAGCGAATAAAAAATCTTTCCACCGAAATTAAAATTGTATTTGAAACGGTGTCGTCGAAAAAAATAATTTCACTGTCGCTGTCCCAAATTCTTACGCGCCAATTTCCATATGGTACCTTAAGGCGAAAACCTTTTATGAAATCGAAATATACGTCGTAGCCTTCAACCTGCATGGAAAATTCGGCGTCAAGATTTTTTGTTACAAAATCTATAAGCCCATCTTGATTTAAGCCGCGCACAAGTTCAATATTTTTCGGCGTGCAAAAAGGTATTAATTGACACTGCATAAATTATTCGGCGAACTCGTAATTGCCGTAGACATTTTGAACGTCGTCATCTTCGTCAAGCGCGTCAAGAAGTTTTTGCATTTTTTCGGCGTCGGCGCCTGCAAGATTAACGGTAGTGTCGGGAACCTGCGTAATTTCGGCGGAGGCGGTTTCAATATTTTTATCGGCAAGCGCACTTTCAATGGCGTTAAAATCTTCCGGCGCGGCAGTAATTTCAAACGCATCATCATCAGCGTTAAAATCTTCTGCGCCGGCGTCCATCGCAATTTCCATGAGCGCATCTTCGTCATCAAAATTTTCTTTGTCGACAACAAAGACAGCTTTCTTTTTAAACATCCAACTTACGCAGCCGTTTTCACCTAAATTTCCGCCGTGCTTTGTGAAAATGTGGCGAATGTTCGCGGCGGTGCGGTTACGGTTATCAGTCAAAATATCGAGCATTAACGCCGAGCCGCCGGGTCCGTAGCCTTCATAGGTAATTTCTTCGTAGTTTGAAGTGTCGGACGCGCCGAGACCTTTTTGTATCGCGCGGTTAATGTTTTCTTTCGTGACGTTGTTAGACTTAGCCTTAGACAGTGCAAGTTTAAGACGCATATTGCCGGTGGGATCTGCGCCGCCCATTTTTACGGCGATTGTAATTTCGCGGCTGATTTTCGTCGTCATTGCGCCGCGTATTGCGTCGTTGGCACCTTTCTTTCTTTTAATTGTTGCCCATTTTGAATGTCCTGACATAATATCTTCCTTTCGTGTTAGCAATTAGCTTTTAGTTGTTAGCCGGTAGCTGGTAGCCGGTAATTTTTAATTTTTAATCCTACATCCTTAATCCTTAATCCTTCATCCTTAATTCGTCCTCACGTCATTTGACGCTTGACTAAATTTGAAAAAATTCCGCCCTTCGCAACAAGCTCATCAAAACCGCCTTGCTCCACAATTTTCCCCGCGTCCATAACAAATATTTTATCACATTGGCGAATGGTTGAAAGTCTGTGCGCCACAATAATTCTTGTAGCGTGCAAGTTATTCAAACTCCGTGTAACGATAGCCTGCGTGCGGTTATCCAATGCGCTTGTTGCCTCGTCGAAAATTAAAATTGAAGGTTTAGTGACCAATGCGCGGGCGATTAAAATGCGTTGACGCTGACCGCCGGAAATGTTGCTTGAACCTTCTGAAATGACGGTTTGCATACCCATAGGCATCATTGCAATATCGTCGGCAATGCCCGCCGCCTCAGCCGCCTGCCACGCGTCGTCTTGCGTCAAGGCGTTTGTACCGATTATGTTTGTGAAAATATCGCCTTGCATAAGCTGACCGTTCTGCAACACCACGCCCATTTGCGTGCGGACGGACGGCATATTCAATTCAGATAAGTCTTGACCGTCATAAAGAATTGCACCTTTGCGCGGCGTCTCAAAACCTAAAAGCAGTCTGACCAATGTAGATTTACCGCAACCTGATTTACCGACGATAGCGACGTTTTCACCGGCAGAAACTTTAAAGCTGATATCGTGCAACACGTCCCTGCCTTTTTCGCCGTAGCCGAAAGTTAAGTTGCTGACTTCAATCGCGCCGGAAAGTACGCCCGCGTCCATTTTATCGCCGACACTTTCGGGAACTTCTTCCAAAATCGGCTTTAAATTCTCAATGTGCGGCTGAATTTCAAAATACTGCGCGACGAGAGGAATTACGCCGTTCAAAGTGCCGTTAAAAGAAGTGAACGCCGCTTGAAAGGCAATGAACTGCGCGTAGGTTATGCCTTGAATCTGTTCGCCGTTGGGACCGATTTCATTAATGCCGTAAACCGCAATGTAGTACAGCAGCATTGAAAGTATAAACGGCTGAACACTGCCGATAATCATGTTGTAGTTGCCGAGCCAGCGCAGTTTTAAACCCCAGTTCCAATGTTCGCCGAAAACCTTTGACCATAAAAGAAACGCCTGCTTTTCGGCGCCGTGTTCGCGGAATTTCGCAAGACCGGAAAAAATCTGCTGAATCATACCGGAAAGTCTGTTGCCGGTACCAATCATTTTGCGCTGAATTTGTAACGTACGCCAATAAAATCCCGCCGTAATAAGGCAGTACACAAACCAAACCGCAACCGCCGCCGCAGTAAGCTTGAGGCTGTAGTAGCACATTAAAAATATGCTCCAAAATGAAAATACAAAGCCGAATAAGCCGCCGATAAACTCAGGACTGACAAGCCCCTTTATGACGCTCATACCGCCCATTCTGCTGGCAAGTTCACCGGACGTAAACTTTCTGAAAAACGTCGTCGGCAGGTGCAACAGCCTGCCCCATAAAGCCGCCTCCGTCGCAATATTAATTTTTGTCGTAATACGCATTACAGCGATACTTCGGACAATGCCGAGCGACGCCATTGTAAAGCTGGTAATGAAGGTAACCTGCGTGACGGTGGAAAGTCCGCTGTAGTCGAGATTCGGTATTATGTCTTGAAAAATCGTTTCCGTGACAATCGGCATTATCAGCGGGATTAAGCCGGAGAAAAGTGAAATTAGTATAACAGTTTTGTAGTCTGCAAACCAACATTGCTTGAAAATAAATTTAAGCAAGTCCAAGACGCCTAACTTTCGCGTAGGAAAACCGGCGTAGCACGCAAAGGCGTCCTTCTGCAATTTCGCGGCAACGTCATCATCAATATTAATGCCGTCGGGATTTTTTTTCGTGACAACCTTGTAACTGCTGGGTGAAGTCGGCACAAACGCCGCCAAGTCTTTATCGTCGCCGTAGTAGCCGATAATGACGCCGCTGTCCTTTTTATGCCACTCTCTTTCAAGCGTGATTAACCGCATCTGCATATTGCCCTTTTGCATAAGGCGGCGAATGATTCTGATTTGGTCAAGCTTGCGTGTAAGCTCCGGCGCAATTTTTATGTTATCCGTCGGCATATTTAAGGCGGCGGCTACGGTATGAACGATAAAGCTGACTTCCTCCAGCTTATCATTGCCGCGTACGTCGTCGGCACCTTCGCTGAAAGGCGTATTCTCTTCACCGAGAAGGTTGGCAATGGAATTTTGTACCATGCGCTCTTGATTTCGCGCACGTACTCTTACGCGGCGGGTAAATCTTCTGTCTTCGGCATTGAACCGCATACCGAGCAACATGGAAAAAATTTCTTCGTTGTCGCGGAACTCTGAAAGTAAATCGTCCAACGAACTTTCCTTGCCGTTTAAAACAGTACCGTCACGCCACGCGATAACCTGTTCATCGCCTTTATCTGCCAAAAGCGTAAGCCATGATAAATTTGAAAGGTAGCCGAACCAATCACGCATTAACCGTTGCAATTCGCCTAAGTTCATCGCGTCGAAATGCAGTATTTCAATCTCCGAATCTTCAAGCGCATAAATCAGCGTGTCGACCGTTTCAAATTCATCAAGTGAAGGAAATGCCGCGCCGCCTACGCCTATTTCCGCCAAAAACTGTTGCCTGAATGACGTTTCGCCGAAAACATTTTTTTCGTCATCAGTCGCCGAGTAAACCTCAATTTTTCCCTTTCGCACTATCGCCAAAGACTCGGCATTTTCCAGCATAAACCTTTCCCCTGCCGATAACTGTATGATAAGGGGCGCTTTTTTTGTCAAATCAATTTTATTCGTCGACACTGTCTTCCTCCGCGCTCCTTTCTTCAATCAATCGGCGATAGGGTCCGTCGTTTTTCATCATTTCCCTATGCGTGCCGCGTTCGACAACAACGCCTTGCTGTAACATAATAATTTCGTCGGCGTCACGAATTGTGGAAAGTCGGTGCGCCACGATTAGGCAGGAGCAACCGCGCCGCCTTATGTTTTCAAGTACAATCTGTTCAGTCATCGGGTCAAGCGCACTCGTCGCCTCGTCCAATACCAAAATGGACGGGTTATTAGCCAACGCGCGGGCAATTTCCAATCTCTGACGTTGCCCGCCTGAAAAGTTTAAGCCGCCTTCGGAAACCTGCGCGTCGTAGCCGCCGTCAAGTTGCATAATGTCATCGTGTATGCAAGCGTCCTTAGCCGCCTGTACCACGTCGCTTTTTCGTACGGAGTCATCAAACAGCGTCAAATTTTCCGTAATGGTGCCGGTAATTTGAAAAACGTCTTGGTCAACGCAGGAAAGTGAATTGACGATAACCGAGCGCGGAAGTTCACGTCGCGGCGTACCGTCAAAAAGCACTTGCCCCGACCACTCTTCATAAATGCCGGTGACAACTTTCGCAACGGTGGATTTACCGCTGCCGGACGCGCCGACTACCGCTACCCAATGTCCAGGCTTTATGTGCAGACTGAATTTATTTAACAGCGGCTTTTCAAGGGGACTGTAGCCGAAGTCAATGTCTTTCAATTCCAATTCGCCGCTTAACCTTTTAATTTCTTCTGTAGTAACATCTTCGTCCTTGCAGTTCAATGAATCAATTTCGTAGCGTCGAACGTCATCAAGACGTTGCATTTGCATTTCGGTTGACTGCAACGTCGAACCTAAGCCGAGCAAGGCGTTTACCGGAGCTTGAAAACTTGCCATTAAACTTTGAAAAGCCATGAACATACCTGCGGTTAATGCGCCGTCCATAATTGAAAAACCGCCCAGCGTCATGATAAGCGCGCCGTTTAAACCGCCCATAAGCGTCGGCAAAATCGTAGCCGTCATTGACCAAAGCGTAACTTCTTGACTGCCTGTCAAAACTTTAGTTTGGTAACCCGCCCACTTCGTGAAAAAGTCAGCCTCATTGCCGTTAGCTTTAATCGTTTCAATCATCTGCAGACCGTTCATAGCCGTGCCGTATTCTTTGCCCGCGTCCTGCTGAATTTTCATATTTAAATCGGTTAAATGTCTGCGTAGTGCGAAAAATACAATTAAGTCGATAGCTGAAAAAGCCACGCCGATTAATGTTAATGTCACGTCATATTGCAAAAGTAAAAGCAGGTAGAAAATCGCTACCAAGAAATTCAGTGCCGCCGTTGCCGCAGGACCGGAAAGTACCGCCGCGATTGATTCGTTGAACCCTACACGTCCTGCAACTTCCGCCGCGTAGCGTTGGTGGAAAAATTCCATTGGCAGACGCAGTAAGTGCCAAAAGAAACTTGAAGAATCAGCCAGCGTCAATTTCCTCTGCCAACGCGTCAAAATTACCGCCTGCAACCACGTCATTATGCCGCTGATTAAAAAAGATACAGTCATTGCCAACATAAAATTGAACATCCAGTCAGGGTGTTTTTTAGTTAAAATGTCGTCCAAAAAAATTTGGCTGAATACCGGCGCCGCAAGACCGGGTATGATTAAACCCAAGTTAAGCAGGAATATGAAAAGCGCCGACCATTTATCTTGCAAAAGTTTTTGATAGACGGCTTTAAAAATATTGTAGCGGTGACCTTCCGGTTTAAAATCTTCGCCCGGTACAATGTTAAGCGCGACGCCGGTATAAGACGTGCGAAAATCTTCAAGCGGCACGGTACGCCTGCCCATAGCGGGGTCATTTAAATACGCCGTGTCGCCTTTAATGCCTTCCAGCACGACGAAGTGATTAAACTCCCAGTGAATAATCAGCGGGTACATGCCGACTTCAATCAGCCTGTCGACGCTCCACTTGTAGCCGTTGGCTTTACAGCCGCGATTTCGCGCCGCACGAATTACGCAACTTGCCTTTGAGCCGTCGCGGTTTACGCCACATTCTTGACGTAACTTTTCAAGCGGTATCCAAAGTTTATAATGCGCAAGAATCATTGCAAGAGACGCGGCGCCGCACTCGGTAGCCTCCATTTGCAAGACGGTGGGGACTTTGATTCTGCTTTTGCTTAGGAAAAAATTTTTTATTCTTTCCAAAATTGCTTTTAAAAATTCCATTAATTAATTCCCGTTAGTAAATAGTGAAGAGTGAAGAGTGAG
>JAFTEG010000374.1 GCA_017453765.1 Selenomonadaceae bacterium | reverse complement strand
GTTTGAAGGAAATTTTTTCTACGCCTCGATTTTCATATTGCTTGCACTGATAGCGGACGGCATGGACGGACGTGTAGCGCGGGCATTGGGCGTATCGTCGGAATTCGGTAAGGAAATGGATTCACTGTGCGACTTAGGCTCCTTCGGCATAGCGCCGGCGTTTTTGGCGTATGCATTTTGTTTAAATCACTTTGATACCTTAGGCAAAGCGGCGGCAATAATTTTCGCGTTGTGCGGAATGTGGCGGCTTGCAAGATTCAACGTCAGCACGAGCGTTGTACACGGCTTTTTTATGGGGCTGGCAATTCCCGCAGGCGGATGTATCGTTGCCTCAACCACGCTTTTATTTTTGGCGCTGTCAATTCACCCTGAAAATTTCGGTATGGTCTACCCGATAACAATGCTTGTTGTAGCGTACTTAATGGTAAGTCACGTGCATTACCCCGACTTCAAAGGTGACGGCGAAAAAATTTTTCTTGTGGCAAAAATCCTCGCGGCGGCAATGTTCGCGGCGATAATGTACTTTTCGCGCGACGCAATTTGGCAAGGCGCATTGACGGCGATTTTTTCAACCTACGCTGTCTTCGGAATTGTAAATTCCCTTTTGACTTTAATGACGCGTGAAGTGTAAAATATAGCGCAATGATTGGGACGCCGTGAAAAATTTTTTTCGAGGTGACTAAAAATGAGTGCTAAAATTTTAAATCGCTACGGTGAGCCTTATCCGCAAAATCAAGATATTAATGCTAAACTGGATGTTTTAATCGGCGCCGTTAGTGCTTTACAAAAAGACGTTTCAGATTTAAAAGCTGATGTCACCGAATTGAAAAAAGACGTTGCAGATTTAAAAGCTGATGTCGCCGGATTAAAAGATGACGTTGGAAATTTAAAAGCTGATGTCGCCGGATTGAAAGATGACGTTGCAGATTTAAAAATTGATGTCGCCGGCTTAAAAAAAGATTCGGAAAATACTAAGTCTGCGGTTGCGGAAATGAAAGTCGACATAAATTCTGCGCGTTGGCAAGTCATTGTTTTAGTGATAGCTGTCGTTGCGATGGTTGCCGCGATGATTTCTGCTTTTAAATAAAAAATTTTAATCGTGAATGGGAGATAGTTAGTTGTTTAATTACCCGCTGGATGTAGTAATGGTGCCGTTACAGTCTATACTTTTTCTGTTCACGATGTATTTTTTTATAATCGGTTTCTGCGGAATGTGGCGCAAGAAGGAAAAAAAATTTACTACGCCGGAAAAAAAATTTGCCGTTATCGTAGCCGCGCACAATGAAAGCGCAGTTATCGCGCCGCTTATAAAAAATCTTCTGTCGCTGAACTATCCTCACGAACTCTACGACGTTTACGTTATCGCCGATAACTGTCACGACAACACGGCGGAAATTGCCGAAAAAGCCGGCGCAAATGTCTGCGTACGCGTCGACAAGGAGAAAAAAAGTAAGGGGTTCGCGCTTGAATGGATGTTTGAAAGACTTTTCGACATGGAGAAGAGCGGAAAAATTTATGACGCCGTTGCAATTTTCGACGCGGACAATTTGGTTCACCCGAACTTTTTGGCAGAGATGAATAACCGCCTTATGAAGGGTGATAAAATTATTCAAGGTTTTCTTGACGCGAAAAATCCCTACGACACTTGGGTTTCCGGCACATTCGCCATTGCATTTTGGATTATAGATCACGTCTCTCACCTTGCAAAAACAAATATCGGCTTGTCGGCGGTACTCGGCGGTACGGGTATGTGCATTACCATTGACGTGTTAAAGCGTCACGGTTGGCGTGCTACTTGCTTGACAGAAGATATGGAATTTACAATGAAGTCACTTGCCGAAGGATTGAAGACGACTTGGGCTCATGACGCCGTTGTTTATGATGAAAAGCCGCTGACATTCAAGCAGTCTTGGACGCAGAGAAAACGTTGGGCGCAGGGACAATTTGACGTGGCACACCGATTCATACCAAAGTTGCTTGTCGAAGGTTGGCGGCAGAAGGATATCAGAATTTGGGACGGCTGTATTTACCTTTTGCAACCGCACTTTTTAATGTTGTCCGCCTTCTTCATGGTGATAAGCTACCTGCAAATGCTGACGGGACCGCTTTTCACAAACATTTACTCGGTCATGCCGTCGCAGATTATGGCGGCGATAATGATTGGTCAGTACCTACTGCCGATGATAATTTTGATAAAAGTTCGCGCCAAAATGAAATCGTGGTTTTACATGCTACTCTACCCGATATTCATTTACACGTGGATACCGATAATATTTTTAGGTTTTATTCACCGCAATGAACACGAATGGGCGCATACTAAGCATACGCGTTCGATGAGTTATGAAGATATGAAAAATTTTGAAGGTCGCGGAGACTAGGGCGTGTTGAATAATTCAAATTCTTGTAAATAGAAAAGATTTTTTTAGGATTTACTTTTCTTTGGCGCAAAGAAAAGTAACAAAAGAAACATAGCGGCATTAAGTGCGTCCACGTTTTACGTTGCGGTAATTTATGCG
>JAFTEG010000373.1 GCA_017453765.1 Selenomonadaceae bacterium | reverse complement strand
TTGACGCCTGCAAAAAATTCGGTATCAAACGCTTTCATCAAGTTTCAACCGATGAAGTTTACGGCGACTTGCCGCTTGACAGACCCGATTTATTTTTCACGGAGACGACGAACTTGCACACGTCAAGCCCGTATTCCGCAAGCAAGGCGTCTGCCGATTTACTTGTACAAGCTTATCAGCGAACCTACAAAATTCCCGCGACAATTTCGCGTTGCTCCAATAACTATGGACCTTACCATTTTCCGGAAAAATTAATTCCGCTTATGATTATAAACGCGCTGAATGATAAAAAGTTGCCTGTCTACGGCGTCGGTGCAAACGTCCGCGATTGGCTTTACGTGGAGGATCACTGCGCGGCGATTGATTTAATTTTACGTAAGGGTAGAGTCGGTGAAGTTTACAATATCGGCGGACATAATGAGCGTACGAATTTGGACGTTGTTAAAACCATTTTGAAAATTTTGGGCAAGGGCGAAGATTTAATTCAGTTCGTCACTGACAGAAAGGGTCACGACCTGCGTTACGCGATTGACCCTGCGAAAATTGAAAGTGAACTCGGTTGGACGCCGCAGACTAAATTTGATGACGGCATTAAAAAAACCGTTGCATGGTATTTGGATAATCGCGATTGGTGGGAAAAAATTATAAGCGGCGAATATCAAAACTACTACGCGAAAATGTACGGCAACAGGTAAATTATGCCAAAGTATTCAGAGCTTTATCGTCTGCTTAAGAAGCACGGCTGTTATTTTGTAGAACACGGTGCAAATCATGATAAATGGTACAGTCCTGTAACAAACAGAAATTTTTATGTTCCGCGCCACAGTTCGCAAGAAGTTAAAACTGCAACACTACGAAAAATTTTAAAAGATGCCGGTATAAAATAATTTTAATTTTGGGAGGGAATTTCAATGAAAGGCGTTTATCCTTGCATTTTGGTGCCGGAAGAAATAGGCGGCTTTTCGGTACTGTTTCCCGATTTTGGCGGAGCCACTCAAGGCGAAACTTTGTACGAGGCATTGGAAATGGCGGAAGATTTTTTGGGATTTGCCGTAACAAGCGCTGTTGATAAAGGTAAAAAAATTCCTGCGCCCACAGCGCTGAAGGATATTGTTATTGAAGATGAAGGCGCTTTTATTTCGTGGATTAAATTTGACACGGACGCTTACAGAAAAATTTTGCAAAGCTCGGAAAAGTCAATCGGCGCGGCGTAAATTTAATTAGCGTTATAAAATTTTAAGGCGGGAGGTGACGGCGTGAAATTTGTATCGTGGAATGTAAACGGACTTCGCGCTTGTTTAAAAAAAGGTTTTATGAAGACGTTTAAAAACCTTGACGCGGATATTTTCGCACTGCAGGAAACGCGAATGTTGGAAGGTCAAGCGATTTTGGACATTGACGGCTATTCGCAGTATTGGAACAGCGCTGAAAAGAAAGGGTACTCCGGTACGGCGATTTTTACCCGCGTACAGCCGCGCTCGGTGAACTACGGCATAGGCATTGCGGAACATGACACGGAAGGACGCGTCATAACTCTCGGCTTTTCGGATTTTTACTTCGTCACCGTCTACGCGCCAAATTCGCGCCGAAAACTTGAGCGGCTGGATTATCGTATGACGTGGGAAAATGCTTTTCGCGCGTACCTTGAAAAATTGGACGCCGTTAAGCAGGTGATTATCTGCGGCGATTTAAACGTTGCGCATAATGAAATTGATTTAAGCAATCCCTCAACGAATCACCGTAACGCCGGCTTTACAGACGATGAGCGAAGAAAATTCGGCGAACTTTTAAGCGCGGGATTTACCGATACATTCAGATATCTCTACCCCGACAAAACGGACGCCTATACGTGGTGGTCGAACTTT
>JAFTEG010000372.1 GCA_017453765.1 Selenomonadaceae bacterium | reverse complement strand
TGCAAGAAATATTTTCAAAAAAAATAGCCGTTGTCAACGGCAGAATTTATGTTATAATCTATATCGGACGTCGAAAGCGGCGGCGGTTATCACTCCCTGATTGAAAGGGGGTGACGCGAGTGAAAAAGATAATTTACATTATCGTGAGGGTTATCGCCATCACCGGCGCGATACTCCTCGCCACCAGCGGAACAGCCGTCTAAAAACTCCCAAAAATTAGACGAACCACGCATGGGAGGGTAACCGCTTGCCCCGTCCCTGAAAGCACTCCCGTTCCATTCGCGGAGTGCTTTTTAGTTTCTCAAGTTACGTAAATTATAGAATGACTTAATCGAAATTGCAAGAAATATTTTTTTAATGCTGCATTCTTAATTCTAAATTCTTAATTAAAAATCAAGCGCGGCAGAAATTTTCTCTTTAACCTGCGCGGGCAAAATATTTTCAAGGCAGTCAAGATTTTGCGGGCAGGCGCGTTTCCAACAACCTTTGCAAGGTCTGTCGACTTCAATGGAATTTTGCGGCTGACCGTAAGCGCCGTTTCTGTTGGCGTCGGTGGGACCCATAAGCATGACGACGGGAATTTTTAAACCTGCCGCCAAATGCACAATGCCTGTATCGCCGCCGATAACTGCGCGGGAATTTTTTATTACGTGCGTCAACTGCGGCAAGGTAGTTTGGTTGACAAGGTTTATCGGCGGAATTTCCATGAGCGATTCAATCTCCGCCGCGCGTTGCACGTCAACCGCGCCGTTGCCTGCAATTACCGGCACAATGTTCATATTGTAAAGCCAGTCGCCAATCTCTGCGAAATACTTCACGTCCCAGCGCTTATTCGCCCAATTCGCACCGGCGGCAAAAATCACGTAGGAATTGCCTGCACGTAAGCCCAAATGATTCGTAATTGTATCGGCGCGTTTCATTTCGGCAGGCGGCACGATAAGCGGGAAGGTGACTTTTTCAACCTTACAACCTATCGCGCGCGCAGTGTCCAAGTATCGCTCGACAATGTGTCCTTGAAAATTTTCGCCGACAACCGGCGTTGAAATTTTGTCGCTCATCTCCCGCATATTACAGATACCGAGTTTTATATTTGATTTTGCGAAAAAAGCTATTGCCGCCGACTTGAAAAGACCTTGTAAATCCAAAACTGCGTCATAAGTCTCACTTTGAATTTCGCGGCGGAACGGTAAAAATAATTTGGCAAAACCTTTCAGCGTGCGAAAATCTTTTTTGCGAAAGAGAATAATTTTATCAACGCAGGGATTCATTTTAATCAAGTCATAAGCCGGCGGCTCGACAACCCACGTAATTTTGGCAGAGGGAAAAGTTTCCTTCACGGCGGCGCTTACCGGCAGTGCGTGTACAACGTCGCCGATTGCGCTAAGTTTTATAATCAAAACATTTTTCATTTTTTTAAGGAAGAGGAAAAGGGAAGAGGTATTAGGGATGAGAAAATCTGTTCCCTGTTCCCTAATCCCTGTTCCCTCTTAATTTTTAATTCTGCATAAGCTCGGCAATTTTATTAGCAAGGTCAACGGGATTGTCAGGCATAATGCCTTCAATCAAAAGAGCCTGCGCGTAAAGCAGTTTACAAAAATCCTTGAACTTGTCGGAATTTTTATCGGTCGCATGAATACCGCTCAACTTCTTGAAAAGCGGGTGATTGGGATTGAGTCCCAAAATTTTATGCGCCTTGAAAAAGGGATTGTTCATCGGTGCAAAAGTCTGCTCCATATTCAGCGAAGGACCATTAATGCCGGTCATAAGACATACGGCGCCGGATTTAAGACGCGAAGTCAATCGCACTTCATTGACGCTTTCACCGATTGCGGCTTTCACGTCAACCAATAAATCTTCGTAGGAACGGGACAACTCGTCAATTTCAGATTTAGTTTTCTGCGAATCTTCGTCCTCCAACTCAAAATCTTCACGGTTGACGGATTGAATGTCCTTGCCGTTGTAGCTGACAAGCGCGTTGAGTGCAAATTCGTCGACGGGATCAACAAGGTAAATGACTTCAATGCCGCGTTCGCGCAGAATTTCAAGTTGCGGCAACTTCGCAATTGATGCCGCGTCTTTACCGGTAGCGCAGTAAATTTTCTTCTGCGTGGCAGGCATACGCTCAACGTACTCGGCAAGCGTCGACAATTTTAAATCCTTCGACGTTATGAATAAAAGCAGGTCTTGTAAATCTTCCTTAACCTTGTTGTCGTAGGTGTTATTGTACACGCCGATTTTCAGTGACTTGCCGAACTGCGCCCAAAATTCTTCGTAGTGTTCGCGGTCATTTTTCAGCGTCTTGGCAAGTTGCTTGAGAATATTTTTTTCAAGCGCGCGACCGATTTTTTTTACGTCACGGCTCTGTTGCAAAATTTCACGCGACACGTTAAGCGGCAGGTCAGGCGAATCGACAAGCCCCTTTACAAAGCGGAAATAGTCCGGCAAAAAGTCCTTGCACTTATCCATAACAAAGACGTGGCGCGAATAAAGCTGTAAACCCGGTTCATAGTCGGCAAAAAATAAATTCGACGCGGCGCGTTTCGGAATGCAAAGTAACGCCGTGTATTCGATTGTACCTTCCGCCTTCGTATGAAAAATTTCCATCGGCTTTTCCCATTCGTGGAATTGGTGGCGGAAAAATTCTTCGTACTCTTCCTCTGTAATATCGGACTTATTGCGCGTCCAAAGCGGCTGCATTGAATTAACCGTGCGAACTTCGACAACGTGATTTTTATCCTTGTCCTCCGTGTGGAAATTCATTTTTATGGGGTAACGAATGTAGTCGGAATATTTTTTGATAAGGCTTTCAATCGTATAATGGTCGGTGAAGTCGAACTCTTCGCCCTTGCAAAATTCGGGCTTAAGGTGCAGTACGATTGTCGTACCGCGCGTAGGTTTTTCGACGTCTTCAATGGTATATTCGCCTGCGCCTTCGCAAGTCCATTTAACTGCGGAAGTTTCACCGGCTTTGCGCGTGGTAAGTTCAACTTTTTGCGCGACGATAAAGGCGGAATAAAAACCTACGCCGAATTGACCGATAAGCTCTTCGTCGGAAGTGTCATTGCCTTCACGCATTTTGTCAAGAAAAGCGCGGGTACCGGACTGCGCAATGGTGCCGATATTTGCAATGACTTCTTCGCGCGTCATACCTACGCCGTTATCGGAAATTGTCACGGTTTTTGTGTCGGAGTCGGGTACGATAAAAATTTCAAAGTCTTCGTTGCCTTCCAAGATGTCGTGATTGGTAAGC
>JAFTEG010000039.1 GCA_017453765.1 Selenomonadaceae bacterium | reverse complement strand
TCGGGTCTTCGTGTCCGGTAACTACGGTGAAAGAAGTTGCAACGCCGCGATGAGTGACGGGAATGCCTGCATAAGCCGGAACTGCAACCGCGCTTGTCACGCCGGAAATTATTTCAAAGTCCAAATTATTTTCGCGCAGGTACAATCCCTCTTCGCCGCCGCGTCCGAATACAAATGGATCTCCGCCTTTAAGCCGCACGACAATTTTATTTTTGCCGCCTTCTTCGACAAGCACCTTGTTAATTTCGTCCTGCGTCAAGGTATGATGACCCGCCGCCTTGCCTACATAAATTTTTTTTGCATTGGGCGCGTAGTTCAAAATACTTTCGTCGGCAAGTCTGTCATAAATTACAACGTCCGCCGCTTTCAAAATTTCGCAAGCCTTCACGGTTAAAAGTCCCGCGTCGCCGGGTCCTGCACCGATTAAATAAACCATTCAATTCACCTAGTCGCGCCGCCGGAAATTCCTCAATTAATGGGAATATAAGGCGGCACACATTTCCTTTCTTGATTTTTTTGTAGAATTAATTATAATTCAAATATCGGGAAAACGGTTGTGGTTTCGGCTTTAAGGCACCCGATATTGTAAAACATCAATGCTGCAAGTAGAAATATTTGCAGGGCTGTAGTCAACCAGCCAAACGCGGTGGAGAAATCTAACTGCAACCTCTCAACGTGAGGTAGTTGACCTCAAATTTTTTACGTGATTCTAGCAAAAGTTTTAAATTGCTACAACAAAAAAACGCGGCAGAAAATTTTTCCGTCGCGTCCTTTTTATTTCGATTTTAAAATTTAAATCGGTTTTAAAATTTAAAATGTCATTTGAAATTTAAGCATTACTTAAAACTGAAGTTTTATACAAGTCCTTGAGCTTCCATAGCTTCAGCAACTTTTTTAAAGCCTGCAATGTTAGCGCCCATTACCAAATTGTCGGGGTCGCCGAAGTCCACTGCATTTTGTTTCGCATTGCGGTAAATGTTCGTCATAATGTCTTTAAGTTTTGCGTCGACTTCATCAAACGTCCAGCTTAAGCGCTCGGAGTTTTGGCTCATTTCAAGCGCCGATACAGCAACGCCGCCTGCATTAGCCGCCTTCGCAGGACCGAAGAGAATTTTATTTTCAAGGAAGTATTCAATAGCGTCAAGAGTGGACGGCATATTGGCGCCTTCAGCAACCAATTTGCAGCCGTTGTCAACCAAATGTTTCGCCGATTCCAAATCAAGTTCGCCTTGCGTCGCGCAGGGAAGAGCGATATCACATTTCACGCTCCATACACCGCGACAACCTTCGTGATATTCTGCGTTGGGACGATACTTGACATATTCGGCGATACGTCCGCGATGACCTTCCTTGATATCTTTAACTATGTTATTATCAATGCCGTCGGGGTCGTAAACATAGCCGTTGGAGTCGGAGCAGGTTACAACCTTTGCACCAAATTCCTGCGCCTTCTGAATCGCATAAGTGGCAACGTTGCCGGAACCGCTGACCGAAACAATTTTACCCTGCAAGGTGTCGCCTTTTTCGTCCAACATATTTTTCACGAAGTACAAAAGACCGTAGCCCGTCGCCTCTGTACGTGTCAAACTGCCGCCGTAAGTCAAGCCCTTGCCGGTAAGTACCGCAGAATCATAAGCGTCACGAATACGTTTGTACTGTCCGAAGAGGTAACCGATTTCACGTCCGCCTACGCCGATATCGCCTGCAGGTACGTCAACGTGCGGACCAATGTGGCGATAAAGCTCCGTCATAAATGCTTGGCAGAATTTCATAACTTCGTTGTCGGATTTGCCTTTAGGATCGAAGTCCGAACCGCCCTTGCCGCCGCCTATCGGTAAACTTGTCAGCGAATTTTTAAAGACCTGTTCAAATGCCAAAAACTTCAAAATGCTGAGGTTTACGCTGGGGTGAAAACGAAGTCCGCCTTTGTAAGGACCGATAGCCGAGTTCATCTGCACGCGGTAGCCGCGATTGATATGCGTTTCGTTTTTATCGTCCTGCCAAACTACGCGGAAGGTTACGATTCTTTCAGGCTCAATCATACGTTCAAGCATCTTTTCCGCTTTGTACTGCGGATTTTTTTCCAAGAAAGGCACGATTGACGTAAAAACTTCGCGCACCGTGTTATAAAATTCCGGCTGGTCGGGATCGCGCTGTTTAACTAACGCAAGAACATCATCCACATAATTTTGCATAACTGACATAAAAAATTCCTCCTTACATTGGAGGAAATTGTATCACGTTATAATTTTTTTGTATAGATTCTCTAACCAAAAATATTGTATACATTTTTAGGGAACAGGGAGGAGGGA
>JAFTEG010000371.1 GCA_017453765.1 Selenomonadaceae bacterium | reverse complement strand
GTGGTGTAGTTGCTTTTTTCCATAACAATCTGTTTTGCCTGCATATTTTCAAGGTTGATGACAAGCGGCGCCAACAGATTAGCTGTCATGTAGCGAACACTGCCGTTTGGAATTGTTATAAGCGCATAGACGAGAACTTTTTCAGCGTCGCCGATTTTAAGTTCCTCAACTGTTTCGTCGTCGATTTCTGCGGAATAATCGGGAAAGAAAATTTCCGGTATCGTCAAAAGGAAAGCCAAATCGGGCTTATTGAGCGATTGCATGAAGTAGTAGGGGCTTTCTTCGTCGTAGGGAAGGATAATAAATTCGTGTTCATTCTCGAAGGCGGGGATACCGTCTTTGAAATGGATAATTCGCTTTTCATCAATTTCAATTTCGCCGAACCTGTCGGTATTAACTTTTCTCATTAAAACTTGCCTCCATCAGAAATTTTTTGTGCAGAATCAAGCGTAAATATCGTAGTAATCTTCAGTCACCCATTGGCGCAAGAAACCTTGATTTTCAATATACGTCCGCACGCCGCCTTGAGATGTACGAATATCAGCACTTGGCGCAGTTTGAATTTCGGCAGTAACGTCGCCCAAATCAGATTCGCCGATAATTTGTGATTCGGCAACTTGAATTTCGGCGCCATGTGTCCATTCAAGCGAAAAAACCATCTCGGCGACAGCGTCTTGAAAAAGTTGATTTCTATATTGGCTGGCTATGTCGTCGCCTCTTTTAGCGCCGTTATCAATGCGCGACCATGCTGTTTGAGTGTGACTTGACGTTATCTGCCTCGCATGCGAAATACCTTCCTGTCCGCGTTCACGCGCCAAATCAAATATTGTTCGTCTGCCGGTAACTCGTTGACTTTGATAGGTATTAATATCTGTTTGCGGTTGAGTTATCCATTTATTGGAACGTGCTTGCTGATTGTTCGTGTGAACTTGCGGATTTATCACAGCGGCTCTGTCGAGTCTTCCGCGATTTATCTGCATGCCAATTTGCGGCAATTCATGACGGATATTTAACCTTAACATTTTATTTCCCTCCTGCCGCAAAAATTCCTGCTGATTTAAGATTTTTAACTTAATTTCTATATCGACATTTTAGCGCTAAAAAATAAAAATTGCAACAGTACAATTTATTTTGTATAAAAAATTTTTTTACATAAAATTTTGGCAAAAAAAAGAGTTCGCGATTGTCATGACCGCAAACTCTCGGGCGATTATTAAAAATTAAAGATAATCAGCAAGTGAGACCGGCAAAATTCTTCCGCCCATAGACAGCGACATATTGTAAAGGGTCGTCATTTCCATAAGGCGCGTTGCCAATTCCGCTACGTCGACGCCGCTAACGTTTGTAATGTCTTCAGTTATCGTGTTGCCTTGCGTCGTGAGCATACTTGAAACACTTTCGTAAAGTTGAAGGCGTGAACCGATCGTCGTTTGTGAAAGAGCTATAGAATTATGCGCAGCGTTGGCAAGAGTTACGCCGTCAGAAGTCAACCATTCCACGTCGCCTGCCGCAACTTTATTGTAAACGGCAAGCATATTATTGATATAAGCCGAGCCGGAATAATCGTTGCCGGAATCTTCGTTATCAAAAATATCATGCATGAAAATGTCCCGTCCCATAACGTTTACAACGTCGCTGATATTGTCATTGGCGCCGTTATGCTTAACCATAGAAATTTTATTTGTATCGCCGTTATAAGTTACAATTTGCTGGAATACCGAAGAAAAATTAAGCGTCTTAGTTGTCGTCGTCGCATTGCCGTCATCATCGGTAGTATTTACTGTAAGGCTAAGGGTTTTAGCAACCTGTGTTGCTGTATCGCTAAGGTCCGATCCATCCGTCGTTTGAATTACGCCTTTATTATTAATGTACGTGCTGATGCTGAAAGTGTCCGTGTCTGAAACATCAATAGGCGAACCATAATTGATAATTCCGGCTTGAAGTAATTCTTTAGTCTCTGAATTATTATCGGCGTCGGCAATAGCTTCGGAAACGGTGCTGTAATCCATTATGACGAGCTCTTTAAAACCTTCTTCGACAAATTGCTTGGTGTAAACGTAGCCGTTTTCCGTGTCCATATAATATTTGCCGTCGGAATCTTCCAGCCGCAACATTTGATAAACGTAGGAATCGCCTTCTGTTACCTGCCCTTTGAAAAATTTTGTCTGCGGAGCGTCAAGAGTTTTTGAAACGGCTCTGTAATATGATTCTTCAGACATTGTGAAAGGCTCGGTAATATCTTTTTGCCCGGAAAAAATATAACGGTCGCCTTGTTGCGTATTGCCGAGCGAAACAATTTCTTCAATGCAGGAATACATTTCCTTAGCGATCGCCTCAAAGTCCGCGCTGGTATTGTATTCGTTGGCAGCTTGAACAGTTTTTTCAACAAAAGTTTTCGCGTGTACCAACATATTGCTAAGCGTGGCGTCTTCGGTTTTCATAATCGAAACGCCGTTGTCCACGTCGCGCAAATACTGATCATTTTCGGCTTGAGAAACGTTGTAGCGCAGAAGTTTTGAATAAGCTACGGGATCATCACTGCCGCGATGAAGTTTGGAGCCGTCCGCATGCTCAAAAAGTTGGGTCTGTTTTTTGTAGGCTTTATTCAGCGCAACTTTATAATTGTACATGTACTGAAGACTACTAATCCGCATTGTCATATAACGCGGCGTCCTTCCTTGGAGAACGCCTTCACCGTCCTTTCTGATATAACCTACAAATTACCTGCCTATTGAGCCGGTGCTATTGGCGAGCCTGTCTAAGCATTCGTCCATAGCGTTAAGGCAACGTGAACACGCAACGAAGGCTTTTTGATATTTTATCATGTTGGTAAGTTCTTCGTTCCAGTCGACGCCGCTTGAAGCGGAGCGCCAATTTTCAACCTGCGTCATAATGGCATCTTGCTGTTCAATTCGCGTATCGACGCTGGCAGTTTCTACTGCAAGTTGTGTGACTGAAGCGATATAAAATGAGTTCATACCCTGTCCGCCGATTGAATTAATTGTCGAGGAATAATGATCCGCGTAGCGATTAATGGCGTAAGCGTTCGATCTTCCGGCCTCAAGGATTGTTTCACGCGACATGTTAAAAAGTTCGCTCATGAAAACTGCGTTAGTGCCGTCGCCGGTGCGTTCGCCCCAATCTACAAGCCTGCTGTAATATGTATCTGAATCCATAACGGTTATTCCGTCGACAGTACTAACCGATGAATAATCATGCTCGTTATCGTAAGCCGTCGCCGCCGCAACATACATATAGCCGTCAGTCTGCGCGAATTTTTCATTAAGTTTAAGCTCGTTTATGATACTTGCGCCGGAAAGAGTTTCAAATTTGCCGTCGTAGCGCACAACATTTACGACGTTTGTATACCAATCCTCATTGTAATCATAAGTGTATGTAGAATCGTTAGTTCCGAAAAAGTTTATCGTGTTCGCAACTTTGACAGTATCGTTAGTACCTACTTGATCGCTGGCAACTAATTTAATGGCGTAAGCGCCCGTGCCGTCTTCGACTCGCTTGTAATATACCGTTCCATCTAATTTTGTGTCGGTATCGAAATTTCCGCTATCAGATGCCGCATAAACATAAACTTGCTTGTCTTCGCAAAAACCCTCGTCGTTGACTTCGGACCATTCAGTTAAAGCTTGTTGTTCGCCGTAAAGATCGTAGCCTTGCTTATGCTGATCGTTAAAAGTCGTCAAAAGGAAGCCTGCCAAGTTGCCAAGCGCCGTGATATACTTTTTGCATTCGTCCACCGCGTCAAGATTTGCTTTCAAAGTGCCATTAGCCGGCTGAAACAAAACATTACTTTCCTGCACGACAATGCTGTAATCGGTAACGCCGTAATCTTCGCCGTAATATTTACTTTCAATTCCGCGTGACATCGTCAAGTGTAATCTATCCACACCGTTTACTAAAGTTGTGCCGGCGGTGGTTATCTGATAGTTGCCATACTCGTCTTCATAAACTTTGACTGGCATATACTCGGCAAGTCTATCAACTAAAAGGTCACGTTGATCCCTAATGTCATTTGCCGACGCGCCGTTTGCCTCGTAAGAAACGACTAATCTGTTCGCCTTCGTTATACCGTCAAGAATATCGCTTACTTCGTCAAGGTTCATTCCCATATAATAATAGTTGTAGTCGATTTGTTCTTGAAGTTGTTGCGCGGCTGTTAAAATTCCGTCCGCTAAATTTTTGCCCTTCTCAATGACATTAACCCTATTGGATGCGTTCGACGATTCTGTTGAAAGATCCAGCCAAGATTTATAAAACTCCAAAATTTTAGATTGAAGCCCATTACCTTCGGAATCATTAAAAATCGTTTCCAGTTTGTCAAAATTCGTCGCAAGTGTTTCGTAATATTTCGCTGTAGCCTTCTCGTCCCTATATTGCACGTCCGCGTAAATATCTCTACTGCGCGTCACAGCTTGAACTTCGGCGCCTGTACCTACCGCGACATTCCCATAAACACCGCTACGATTTTCTGCTACCGTCGTTATGACATTGACTGATTGCCGCGAATAACCTTCAGTGTCCGCGTTTACTATGTTGTGCCCCGTCGTGTTGAGCGCGGTTTGGTTTACGTATATTCCGCGAATCATCGTATTGAGCCCCAAAAACATAGCCATAATTACACCCTCTTTCGCG
>JAFTEG010000370.1 GCA_017453765.1 Selenomonadaceae bacterium | reverse complement strand
TTTGCGACGGCGCGAATAATTTTAAGCGGCACGCCGTCCGCGCCCGTGACAGTCGGGACGTTCGCCCGAATGATTCCCGCCTTGTTGCGCGCGATTGAATTCAAGTCGCCCAAAATTTTTTCGTGGTCGAGCGCAACGGTCGTGATGATACAAAGTTCGGGCGAAATTATATTCGTCGAGTCGAACGTGCCGCCCAAGCCGACTTCGATAACGGCAATGTCAACGTGACGGCGTTTGAAATAGTCAAACGCGGCGGCGGTTAAGGCTTCAAAATGCGTACACTCTACGCCGCAGTTTTTCACTAGTTCAATCTGCGCGGCAAAATCTGTCTCGGAAATATTTTCGCCGTTCACAGAAATTCTTTCGCAGTAGCTTACAAGGTGCGGCGAAGTGAATAAGCCGACGTTAAGTCCTGCCGCACGCAAAATTTCTGCCAACATCGCGCAGGTTGAACCCTTGCCGTTCGTGCCGGCAACATGAACCGTGTCATAAAAATTCTGCGGCTCGCCTAACTTCGTCATAAGCCGGTTGATTCGTTCAAGCCCTTCTTTAATGCCGAATACTGCCAGCCAGTCCAAATATTTCAATGCGTCTTTGTATGTCATAATCTCAACCTTTGTATTGTAAAATTTTTTGCAACAATGTAAAATATCCACCGTTACCGCATCCCATACTGGTGACAGAAGGGAGGTAGTAACAGTGGACAGTTTGTTCACTCTTTTGCTCATGGTCGGCGCGAATGTTCTTTCGCAGTTAATCATTGATTGGCTCAAAGACATTCACAAAAACGACGACGAAGAGCCGGACAAAAAAGATGAGCGGTAACGTTCATTCAGCGTCTTGATAGACGCAACCCCCAAGAATCTGTAGGAAAGATTTCTCGGGGGTTTTTGTTTGCGCCTGTAGTAACTTAGACATTTTGTTCACTATTGTCTTCTATATTATATTGCATATGATAGCACGAAAAAAAATATTTGGCAAGAAAAATTTCAGCCGTCACATGAAATTTACAAAGCCGCTTAATATCGCTAATTTTTATAGCGTTAAAAGGCATTGATTGATTTCAATCTGTTCATGGCGTCAAAAATTTTTTCCCTGCCGCCGAAAGAAGTCAAGCGCAGATAACCTTCACCGCACGCACCGAACCCTGCGCCCGGCGTCCCGACAATATGAAATTTATTTAAAAGGTAGTCAAAATACTGCCACGAGGTAAAGCCTTTCGGTATTTCAAGCCAAATGTAAGGCGCGTTAATCCCGCCGTAAGCCGTCAGCCCGACCGCGTTCAAACCGTCACGAATGATTTTCGCGTTAGTCATATAGTAGCCGATTAAATTTTTAACTTCCGCCTGCCCTTCGTCCGAGTAAATTGCCTCTGCGCCGCGTAGCACAATGTACGCCGTGCCGTTGAACTTCGTAGTTTGGCGACGTAGCCATAAATCTTTCAAAAAAATTTTTTCGCCGCTTGAGGTTAAGCCGTACAAATTTTTTGGAATGACAACGTAGCCGCAACGAGTACCGGTAAATCCCGCCGTTTTTGAGAAGGAGCGAAATTCAATCGCAACATCTTTGGCGCCTTCCACTTCGTAAATGGAGCGCGGTATATTTTCGTCGGCAATGTACGCGGCATAGGCGGCGTCGTACAAAATGATTGAGTGATTTTTCTGCGCGTAGTCAATCCAAACTTTCAGTGCGGCTTTATCAAGCGTCGTGCCGGTGGGATTATTCGGCGAACAGAGGTAAATCAAGTCAACTTTATTTTTCGGCGGCGCAGGTGAAAAATTATTTTCCACACTGCACGGCAGGTACGTCACGCCGTCAAAATGTCCGTCGGCTTGCAAATCGCCGGTACGTCCCGCCATTACGTTCGTGTCAAGGTAAACGGGGTAAACAGGATCTGCGATGGCAATTTTGCTGTCAAGGCTGAAAATCTCTTGTATGTTGCCGCAGTCGCATTTTGAACCGTCGCTTATAAAAATTTCATTCGCCGAAATGTCTAAACCGCGCCGCTTGTAATTCCAATCCGAAATTTTTTCGCGCAGAAAATTGTAGCCTTGCTCCGGTCCGTAGCCGTGAAAAGTTTCGGCACTTCCCATTTCTTTAATGGCTTTACTCATTGCGTCAATGCAAACTTTCGGCAAAGGTTGAGTCACGTCGCCTATGCCTAAGCTGATAATTTCGGCGTCGGGATTTTCTGATTTAAATTTTGAAACGCGGCGTGCAATTTCCGCGAAAAGATAATTTTTCGGCAGTTTCAAATAATTTTCGTTAATCTTTGCCATGTCAGCTCACCTTGTACAGTCGGTACATTTTAATTTCTTCGGTGTTGTCTTGAATGTTCCAAACGCCGCACGGACAGACGCCCGCGCAGATTCCACAGCCGATGCACTTCGATTCGTCGGAAACATATTCCCATGTGCCGTCTTCATGTTCAATGCGCGTGATAGCTTTTTCGGGGCAAGAGTTTAAACAGATTTTACAATCTCTGCACGTGCCGCAGGAGACGCAACGTAAATGTTAGTGCATGGGGTCATGCAAGTCGCAGTGGTGACACTTCTCATACCAGCGTGACGCCGGACCCTTTTGTCGCGCCATAAATTTTGAAAAATCCAATGTTATCGCCGCGTTTGAAATTTTATCGATATTTTCATTATTTAAAAATTGATTTATCATCAGCGCAGTTTTTCTTGCGTCACCAATCGCGTCGGTTAATCTGCCGGGCTTAATCACGTCACCTGCCGCAAAAACTTTCGGCAAAATTTTTTTCTCGGCGTCAGGTATCAGCCAACTGCCGCGAAATTTTTTAATCGATTCGTCATTCGGCAGGAAGTCTAAAACCGGCTCTTCACCGATTGACACGATAACTTGATCCGCCGCAATGAATCTGCCGTCGTCAGAGTAAATGCCGTCGTCGGTAATTTTTTTTGTCATAAAGGGGTAAATTATCTTGCCGCCAAAATTTTCAAGGCGTCGAATTTCTTTTGGAAAAGCGGCAGGTTTAACCACGTCGACAACCACAACACTTTCAGCGCCCTGCTCGTAAGCCGAAGTTGCCACGTCCATGCCGGAGTTGCCGCCGCCTATCACTACAACATTTTTGCCGACAAAAGGTTTTTCGCCGCGATTAATCGCCTTTAAAAAATCTACGCCGAAAGTCAATTTGTCCGCGCCGTCCCAGTTAAAATACCGCGCCTTATGTCCGCCGGCTGAAACTAAAACCGCGTCATATTCATTGCAAATTTCATTAAACTTAGCCGCGTCAACCTTGCAATTTGTCACGAACTTCACGCCGATATTTTCAATGCGTTTCAATTCAGCTTTCAAAAGTTCCTGCGAAATGCGGGAATGCGGAATAACCTGTGCGAGTTTGCCGCCGATAAATGCCGCCTCGTCGTAAACCGTGACTTCGTGACCGCGCAAAATAAGTTGCCAAGCCGCAGTCAATCCCGCAACGCCGCCGCCGATAATGCCGACTTTTTTGCCGGTAGAAAATTTCGGCGCGTCAATTTCAATTCGCGCAGATTCTAAGCCGAGTTCACCGATTTTAATAGGCTCATCAATCGAACCGCGCGTACAGCCTTCCATACAAGGATTTGGGCAGAGAGTGCCGCATACAGACGCGGGAAACGGCGTGTAGTCAAGTACCAGCTTTAAAGCGTCCTCAACTTTACCCTGCCGCAGTAAAGCCAGCCTTTTTTGCGTAGGAATGCCGGTGGGGCAGAAAAATTGACATGGCGCAGAAAATTTCGCATTGTCCCAACTGGGTACGCGCAGACGATACAGCCCGCGATTCACCGTAGTTAAAACGTTAAAATCGTCAACCGCAACGTCGCTGAAAATTCCGCCTTTAACCCAATCTTTCTTCCTAAACGCGGCAAGGTCAGGCAAAACCTGCGGTTTCTTCTCTTCAAAAGTCAGTGGACGAAGTTTTTTCCATTCGCGCCAATCTGAAAGCTCCGCGATAAGTTCAGACTTTTCAATAGCGTTTAGAAAGTGATTCATGCCGCCTTTCAAAAAATTTATGTCATCTTCATCAAGGTCAAGGCAGAGGATATCGGCTGGATAGTCTGAAATTTTGCCGCGAAAATATACAATGCCGCCGACCATACCGACGCAAGCGCGTTCACCGAGTATGGAGGAAAATTCCGCGCAGTCAACGCCGCAAACTACAGCACGACCGCCGCCCATAAATTCAAATGAAAAACTGCCGACATTTTTTAAAACCCAAAGTTCCGGCTCTTCGTAAAGGGGATCGTGTTTCATCAGCGAACCGGTACGAGTACCTGCGCGACCGCCGATATAAATTTTTCCGCCGGCCGAACAATGCCCCGCCGTATCGCCGGCGTCACCTTTCACCGTTATTAAGCCGCCTGCATTAAGCCAGCCGACGTCTGCGGATGTGGAACCTTCAACGATAATTTCTGTATTCGGAAGACACATTGAACCGACACGCTGTCCCGCGTTGGTGACGTGAAATTTCAGCGTTTTGCCGTCCGGATGCCACAGCGGTCCGCCGATATCGTGTTGACCGCTTGCGGCAATTTCAAAATCTGTTTCACCGGCTTTAACCGCGTCTTCAATCGCCAGCAGAAGGTCTTGCGTCGACATTCGCTCATTATTTTTAATGGTATCAATTTTTAACATTTTTACATTTCCTCAAGTAGTGAGTAGTTAGGAGTTAGGAGTTAGGAGTTAAGAGTTAGGAGTTAAGAGTTAAGAGTGAGTCACTAATTCTTAATCCTTAATCCTTAATCCTTAATTAACCTTAGCAAACATATTGAATGCCGAGTTTATCGGCAATGGCTTTGTCAGTTGAAACAAGCGCGTCACTGCGTCCTACGGGTAATGAACTGTTTCCAATCGGTGCCATTAATTTTCTAAGCTCCGCGTCAAATGCCAATACATAGTCAACAATCTTCTGCGCGCCTTTGTCAACATCAAGACGCTTGACGAGACGCGGATTTTGCGTACAAATGCCGGTAGGACATTTGCCGGTATTGCATGCGTTGCAACGTCCCTGCTCATTGCCGACGCAACCTAAAAGCTGAATTAAAATTTTACCGCAGAAAACACCGTTTGCACCTAAGCAAATCATTTTAAAAGCATCAGCCGCCGCGTTGCCCGTCATACCAATGCCGCCGCCGCCGTAAAGCGGACTTTGTCCCTGCGCGCCTTGCTCAACCGCCGCATTGTAGCAGTCACGAATTTTTGAAACGACGGGGTGTCCGGTATGGTCAAGCGAAATTTCATTAGCCGCGCCCGTTCCGCCTTGTATGCCGTCTATGAAAAAGCCACCGCAAATTTTGTAGGGGTCGCGCAGAAGATTATTGTAGACTGACACGGAAGTTGACGACGCCGCGCATTTTATTGCCACCGGTACGCGAAAGCCAAACGCCGCATTTAATGACAAGTGCATTTTCTGTACCGATTCTTCGATTGAGTAAAGTCCTTGATGATTCGGCGGCGATGACAACGTTGCCTTAGGTACGCCGCGTATTGCCTGTACGTGCGGCGCAACTTTTTCAGCCTGAAGTAAACCGCCGTCGCCGGGTTTAGCGCCTTGCCCGATTTTTATCAAAATACCTGCAGGGTCAACCTTCATACGCGGCATTGCTTTAATGATTCTGTTCCAGCCGAAATGTCCCGACGCAATTTGAATTATGAAGTACTTTAAAAAATCCGACTCCATAAGCTTAACCGGCATACCGCCTTCACCGCTTGACATTCGTACCGGCAAGCCGCAACGTTCATTTAAATACGCCGTTGCCATTGCCACAGTTTCCCACGCTCTTGTTGAAAGTGCGCCGATTGACATATCGGAAAAAATCAGCGGGTAAATCCAACGTACCGGCGGCGTTTTCTTCGTCATTACAAGTTTGCCGTCCTCAATTTGCATGGGCAATTCTTTAGGTGCAAGTATTCTGCCTAAGGGCGAGCGAATGTCAAAAGTATGACGTACCGAATCAAGAGAAGGGTCAGTCATCTGCGAGATTCTGCCGACAATGATTTTGTCTAAAGTACGTTGAGAATTTAAATTCGTACGTCCGCCGCGCTTAATCGGTCCACTGTCACGTGAAAGTAAATTTCTACGATTATCGGGATTTCTTACGGCGCGAATGGCATTGTTGGGACAAACCCTTTCACACATACCGCAACCGCGACACGCATTTTCAATACTTGCAACTTGCTTTATCACGGGAATTGCGCATTGTTGGTGAACAGGCTCCGGCTGATTCGCCTGCGACACGGTGATTGACTTGCGTTGAACTTCTACTTTGATAGCCTTGAAAGTGCAAGACGCCACGCAACTTCCGCACATTGTGCAACGATCGGCATTGTAGTCAATCTTCCACATTAAATCATTAACCGCAAGGTCTTGAGTCTTTACTGTTTCCACCGTATCACCTCCAAATCATTGTTAATAACGACGACTTCACGTTCATTGGGATAAATATCCTTCTCCATATTTCTGTCAGGCAGAATTTCATTTATGCCGCAGACTTCAGAGGAAATTGCAACAGTCATATCGTCACCGCCTACAACTACCGGACGCAACTTTTTTGAGTCACAGCAAGTCATCATTCTGCCATCGGGCAAGCCGGCAATTATCGTGTTGGGACCGTTAATTTCAAGGTGCGCAAGCGATTGACGAATTGACAGCAAAATATCTCTGTCGGGACGTTCGGCAATTTCGGCAAAGGGTAACGGCGTTATTACGTGCTTGTAGTAGGGAAGTGACCATTTCAGCTCATGCAGTACGTAGTGCAACGTGTACAAAAAATTTTGCGAATCTGATTCAAAGCCAATGTAGCCGCGATGCAAATTTTTTTGAAACTCTTTATTTTTCGTGTAAAAAGTATTTTCACCGTTCGCGCAGAGGGTGTATCCTTGTAAGAAGAAAGGATGCGCCGCATACCGAACAATTTTGTAGTTGGTATTCTGTCGGCATTGAACTATGATATTTTTTGAAAGCAATACGCCGTTATCGTCCCAAAGTCTGAAATAAGTTGCAATGTCGCGCGGGTCTCCAATTTCTTTCAGCGTCAACACGTCGGGCCAAAATGAATAAACGTAGCCTTGCTTAGACTCGGTTAAAATTTTCCGCAGTTCAAGGCGCGTATCAAGCAGTAAAGTTTCACGCCGCTCTTTGTCCTCAATGTGTTCGGGATAATCGTAATTTCTGAAAATATAGTACGGCATCGCTTGAATATCCAAGCCCTTTTGCTTATTCGGTACCGGCAACCATTCAGCCATTTTTATAAAATTCTGCGCCGCCATGTAATCTTCAACCAGCCGCGCGCCCTGCTTAGTGCAAGCCATTGACAAAAGCGGCTTGTCTTTGTACAGCGAAAAGACGCCTGCTAAATCCTGCATGACCATTGCAAAGCCGGAATTGTCGTGACCTTCTTGTTGCGGCAACATAAGACGCAATGCCATTGAAGGGTAGACCGG
>JAFTEG010000369.1 GCA_017453765.1 Selenomonadaceae bacterium | reverse complement strand
TTGATGTTCGACAGTGTTTTTTCGTAAACAGATTTTTGAGTAGCCAACGCGATAACCGGTACGCCTTCTACAATCAGCGCCAATGTCCCGTGCTTGAGTTCGCCGGACGCATAAGCCTCCGCGTGTATGTATGAAATTTCTTTAAGCTTAAGCGCGCCTTCCAACGCAACGCAATAATCCAAACTCCTGCCGATATAAAATACATCTTCGTTAAAGCCGTAACGCCGCGCAAAAGTTTTAATGGGGTCAACGTCAGACAGCGTTTCACTAATCTGCGCGGGAATTTTTTTCAGCTTGCAAATTAAATCCTTCAGCCGGTCAGCAGAAATTGTACCGTTAATCTGCGCCATGTAAAGAGCCAGCATAAACATTAAAATCAACTGCGTAGTATAAGCCTTAGTCGACGCAACGGCAATTTCGGGACCTGCCCAAGTATGAATGACGTATTCAGCTTGTCGCGCAATTGATGAACCTACGACGTTCGTCACGGCTAAAGTCTTTGCGCCTAAACGTTTTGACTCCTTCAACGCCGCCAGCGTGTCACTCGTCTCACCGGATTGGCTGATAACTATCACCAAAGTTTTATCGTCGACAATGGGATTTCTGTAGCGGTATTCACTTGCCAAATCCACCTCGACAAGTTTTCTTACAAGCCGTTCAATGTAAAACTTTCCAACCAAACCGGCATGGTACGCCGTACCGCAGGCAACGATATAAATTTTGTTTATGCCGTCAAGAAAATTTTTATCCCAATTCAATTCGTCAAGGATAATCGACGCGCCGTCTTTGGCAATGCGCTTGCTCATGGTGTCGCGTACCGCCTTAGGCTGCTCGTTAATCTCCTTCAACATGAAATGTTCGTAGCCGCCCTTTTCCGCCGCCTCCGCATTCCATGTCACGTGAAAAATTTTCTTGTCAACTTCCGCGCCCTGCCTGTCGATAATTTTAACCGAATCTTTTTTGACAATGGCAATTTCGCCGTCATTTAAAATGTACGTCTCGCGCGTACGTGAGATAATCGCCGGAATGTCGGACGCTATGAAATTTTCGCCCTTGCCAAGTCCTACGATTAGCGGATTTTCCTGTTTCGCGCAGATTAACATATCAGGATTGTCTTTCGACATAAATACAAGCGAATATGAACCCTCAATCTGATTTAAAACTTTTCTCACGGCGTCGACAAAATCTCCGGTGTAGCACTCTTCCAAAAGGTGCGGTACAACTTCCGTGTCGGTGTCAGAAACAAATTTGTGACCGCGTGCGATTAAGCCTTCTTTAAGCGGCATGTAATTTTCAATAATGCCGTTATGTACGACGACAAATTTTCCGTGACAATCGGTATGCGGGTGCGCGTTTACGTCGGACGGACGCCCGTGCGTCGCCCAGCGCGTGTGACCTATGCCGATTACGCCGTTGAAAGTCTGATTCTTCAACTTCTCTTTGAGCGAATCGAGACGCCCCACCGATTTTTCCAAAAAAATATTTGAACCTTCCATATCGGCAACGCCGGCTGAATCGTAGCCGCGATATTCAAGTTTGGTTAAACCTTCCAACAAAAAATCTACGGCTTTTTTTTCGCCGATATATCCAACAATTCCGCACATATTTTCTACCTCTCAAATTTA
>JAFTEG010000368.1 GCA_017453765.1 Selenomonadaceae bacterium | reverse complement strand
TTAATCAGCTAAAATAATTTAATCAGCTTGAAAATTTGAGTAGCTGTCAAAAATTTAAAGCAGTAAAAAAATTTCAATATGAAATAATTTTAATCAGCTTGAAAGTCCGCCGAAACGTCTGTCACGTTTTGAAAAATCTATCAGCGCGTCCACAAATTCTTCCGGCGTAAATTCAGGCCATGTAGTATTCGTAAACCAAAGTTCCGCGTAAGCCGCCTGCCAAAGTAGAAAGTTGCTGATTCGCAAATCGCCGCTTGTTCGTATTAACAAATCGACCGGCGGCAGTCCGCAAGTGTCCAGCGCACTTTCAAATAGTTCAGGCGTAATCTGCGCGGAAGAAATTTGACCCTGCGAAACTTTATCCGCCAACTTCTGCGCGGCGCGTAAAATTTCATCCTGCCCGCCGTAATTCGCCGCTATGTTGAACTTGACGCCGGTATTATTTTTCATAAGCCCCTTTGCATCGCGAATCTGATTTTGTATGCCTTCCGAAAACTCTTCCCAGCGTCCCAAAAAGTTTATGCGCACATTTTTTTCATGCATTTCGCGCTTTTCCTTTTCAAGGTACTCGGAAAAAAGGCGCAATAAAAAATCCACTTCGGCATGCGGACGCTTCCAATTTTCGGTTGAAAAAGCGTAGACAGTCAGCGCCTCCAACTTCAGATTGACGGCGACGGTTAAAATTTTTTTCAGCGTCTTAACACCGGCTGAATGTCCCGCACTGCGTAAAAGTCCGCGATAACTTGCCCATCGACCGTTACCGTCCATGATAATGGCAACGTGACGCGGCAATTTCGACTTATCGACGCGGTTTAAAAGTTCCTCGTCTTTAATCAAACTTCCATAACTTCCTTTTCTTTAGTTGCCTTCGTGCTGTCGACAAGCTTAATGTACTTGTCCAACAGTTTTTGCATTTTGTCTTGACCTTCCTTGCGATCGTCCTCCGTAATTTCCTTATTCTTCTCCATTTTCTTAATAAGCTCGTTGGCATCGCGGCGAATGTTACGCATTGCAACTTTACATTCTTCAGCCTTTTTGTTTACGACTTTGACCAATTCTTTGCGGCGCTCCTGCGTAGGTTGCGGAATGGAAAGGCGAATCGCAATGCCGTCGGAATTAGGCGTAAGACCGAGATCCGATTTTTGAATGGCGCGTTCAATGTCTTTGAGTGACCCTTTATCGTAAGGCTTAATCATAAGCATACGCGGTTCGGGAACCGTGACGTTTGCCATTTGATTGACCGGCGTCGGCGTACCGTAATAATCAACCATGACTTTATCCAAAAGACTGGGTGCGGCGCGACCTGCGCGAAGTGTGCCGTATTCTTTTTTCAAGGCGTCCAAACTCTTTTGAAGTTTATCTTCCGCCGCATTAATAACGTCTTTCGTCATTTGAAATTCACTCCTTGTATAATTCAACTTTTCAAAAGTAGGCAATTTAGTAAAAGCCGCAATAGGTTAGGAGTCCGATTAAAAAATTTTAACTCTTAAGTCCTACCGTAGTGCCGATAGGTTCACCGAGTGCCGCTTTAACAATATTTTCGTGATTGTCAATGTTAAATACAACGACGGGAATTTTGTTATCCATACAAAGACTGGTAGCCGTAGCATCCATAACATGCAATTCGCGATTTAAAATTTCAATGTAACTCAACGTTTCAAATTTTTTCGCGTTGGGATTTTTATTCGGATCGCTGTCATAAATGCCGTCGGTGCCTTTTTTCGCCATAAGTATAACGTCCGCTTCAACTTCAGCAGCACGAAGAGCGGCAGTGGTGTCAGTTGAAAAGTAGGGGTTGCCGGTACCGCCGCCGAAAATTACGACGCGCATTTTTTCAAGGTGACGAACTGCACGACGCCGAATGTAAGGTTCAGCAACTTCACGCATTTCAATG
>JAFTEG010000367.1 GCA_017453765.1 Selenomonadaceae bacterium | reverse complement strand
TTCAATATGAAAACGGAACATATGTTGCCGTATTTCGAGTTGATTAAAAAATTTTTCGGCGATAGCTTGAAATTTGTCGAATCGCCTACGCCGTCCTTTATATCTGAAGGCATGATTATGAAAGCGTCAATTATGCGCGAGTTGGTAGAAAAAATGGGCGGCGAAGATTTTTGGAAAAACATTTTAAACGCGATTGACGCACCTAATCTCAGCGGATCCGGCTTTTCGGAATTTGAAACGTACGGCACATACTTGGTTAATAAATATCCGCAACTCTACATTAAGCGGCAGTTAAGCACCTTGCGTGACGGCGGCTCCATTTTCAGGCGAATATTAAGCTTTGAAGAATTAAAACTCTTGCCGTACGACACAATTTCTTTTGAGAATTGGCAACTTGTAAATTTTCGATAAGAAGACAACTTGTAAATTTCCGATAAAAATTTTAAAATATGCGAAAAAATTTTTAATCGGAGGAGTTTTTATGAGACTCAAACTTTTTGCGACCGTGTTAATCTGCGCGGTCATTTTTATTTTCAATTCCAAAGCACTTGCCGCCGAATTGGAGCTTGTGTCCTACTCCGCGCAGGTTAAACTGCAATGGCTGGCAAATACCGGTATGCCGGACGCTAAAAAAATTTCTAAGGAATTTAACACGGCGAATATTTACGGAAAAAAAAATTTGAAAGACTACGACAGACTTGAAAGGCTCAACGGTCTTTATCAAGAAATTTGTTACGCCGCTACCGTGCAGTACGTACAAAACACTGACTACCAAAACATTATCGACATAGGCGGCGGCTACACTCCCCGCGCAATTACTTTTGTAAATGAAGGCAGAAAATATTTCGGCGCGGAGCTTAACGCGATTGCAATTTCCGCAACGCAGATTATGCCGAAGTTTGTTAAGCCGCAGTACAAACATAATCTTACCTATCAAGAAGTTTTAGCAGAAGACCACGATACAATGATGGCGGCGGCTGACACTTTCAACGGTAAAATTTGCATTATTGAAGAGGGCTTGCAAATTTATTTGACTAAGCCGCGCACCGACGCAATGATTTCAATTTTCCGTGACGTTTTGAGAAGACATCGCGGCTGTTACATCACGACAGATTTTGTAATGGATGATATGTTCAAAGAACTTGCCGCCGCGTTGTACGGTGAAAATTCAGCAGAGACGCTGTACAGAGAGACTAAGGACATGTATGAAAATCTTTTCGGCGAACCGCTTTACCTTGATTCCTACGAAACGCCGGAAAAGGCGCTTGCCTTTTTGAAGAGACAGGGTTTTAAAGTTCAGCAAGTGCCGCTTGTACCGGATACGTCAAAACTTTATTCATTGAAAGGCTTGTCACTGCAACAGGCTGAAAAGGTTAAACAAATCTGCGCGAAAAATTATCTTTGGGTCATAACGTTGCCGTAACTTCGGACGTAGTTTAAGCATTGGTTTAAGCTTAAGAAGTAGTTAAGGTAAAAAATTAATGTCAAGGTGTGGCAAATGCGTGAAGTGAATTTGAAAAATAAAACCGTTGCCGTTGCTGAACTTGAAAAATTCGGCTTTGAAAAGGCGTCGGACGGTTGGCGGTATGAAAAAAATATTTGTGACGACCAACTTAGCTTAACGCTGGATTACAAGGCGGGAAAACTTTTTTCAGAGGTCAAAGACAATTTCGGCGAAGAGTACGTCTTGCACTTGGTTGAAAATTCGGCAGGCGGTTACGTCGGCGCTGTTCGCAGTGAGTACGAAGAAATTTTGGCGGCGTTTGAAGAAAATTGTTGCGAAGAAAATATTTTTCGTGCGGCGTTGACAAAAAATCTTATAAGCTACGTTCGCGACAAGTACGGCGACGAGTTGGAATTTTTGTGGGAGAAATACCCCAATGCCGCGATATGGCGTCGGAAAGACAGTAAAAAATGGTACGGTCTTGTTATGGAAATTTCCGAGCGAAAGTTGGGACTGGATTCAGACAAGGACGTAGAGATTTTGGATCTGCGCGGCAAGGTTGATGAATTGCAAAATTTAATTGACGGTGTAAAATATTTTGCCGGCTACCATATGAACAAAAAAAGTTGGTACACGATTCGCCTTGACGGTTCCGTTGACTTCGACGAAATTTGTACGCGCTTAGACGAGAGTTACACTTTGGCTAAGAAATAGCTTAGAGTTTTAATCCTTAATCCTACATCCTTAATCCTTAATTCAAAAAGGGGTGGTATGAATTTGAAAGTTGCATTGGCAAAACAAATGCACGACATTGACAACGCGGCAATAAAAGATTTCGGCTTGCCGGAACTTTCGCTTATGGAAAGTGCAGGACACAGAGTAGCGCAATTCACCGAAAAAATTTTGGGCAGTGTCGACAAAAAAAGTATTTCGGTGCTGGCAGGCAGCGGCAATAACGGCGGCGACGCATTGACTGCTGCAAGGTACCTTGCAAATCGCGGCGCCAAGATAAAAATTTTTTTAATCGGCAATAAGGATCACCGTACCGAATCACTAAACGTACAAATTGCGATTATGCGTGCAATGGGCGCCGAAATTCAAAGCATTGACAACGACAGAGCATGGGAGCGGTTGCAAGTCAATTTGAGATTTTCGGACGCGATTATTGACGGCATTTTAGGTACGGGATTCAGCGGCGAACTTCGTCCGAATGCGTTAAAGCTGATTCGTCTTGCAAACGCCGCGAATAAGCCGATAATTGCGATTGACATTCCCTCCGGCGTCGAGGCTGATACCGGCATTGTAGGTGACGCGGCGATTAATGCGGCGGGTACCGTGTCACTGGGATTGCCGAAAATTGCGCACTACCTTTCGCCCGGCGCGTCATACGTCGGCAAACTTGTGATTGACGATATCGGCATACCGAAAAAACTTTTGACTGAAAATATTCACCAAACGCTTTTGGACGACGAACTTGCCGCGACGTTGTTACCTGCGCGGAGCCGTGACGTTCACAAAGGCAGTTGCGGTAAAATTTTGGTTATCGCCGGTTCAAACGGTATGACAGGCGCGGCGTGTCTTGCGTCAATGTCTGCATTAAAAATAGGCGCGGGACTCGTAACCTTAGCCGTGCCGGAAAGTTTAAATGATTTATATGAAGTCAAGCTCACCGAAGTCATGACAATGCCGCTTGCCGAATTGAAAAGCGGAATTATCGGCGGTGAAGGCGCGCTGACAACGTTGCTTAAGGCGGTTGAGAAATTTGACTGCGTGCTAATCGGACCCGGACTCGGTCGCGCAGATGAAACGCTTGACCTTGTGCGAAAGTTTGTCTTAGCCGTCGACAAGCCGCTTGTACTTGACGCCGACGCGATTTTTGCATTTAACGGCGTGGCGGAGGAATTGAAAAATTGCAAGCAGGTTCCGATTTTAACGCCGCATTTAGGTGAACTTGCCGCGCTTTTAAATATTTCGGTGCAAGAACTTCGTCAAAATTTGGTTGAGACGGTGCGTCAAGTTGCCGCCGAACTTAGAGTAATTGTAGTGGCAAAAAGTGAATGCACGGTTATTGCCTATCCCAATGGCGAAATTTTTATCTCGGCAGTAGGCAACAGCGCGATGGCGACGGCGGGCAGCGGTGACGTTTTGGCAGGCGCGATTGCCGGACTTATGAAACTTACGCCGTTCGCGCCGCTTGCCGGTGTTTATTTGCATGGTACGGCGGGCGATATCGGTGCGGCGGAAAAATCCGATGGGCTTATCGCGTCCGACATTATGAATAACCTGCCGACAGCTATTAAAAATTTAAGAGCTATTAAGTAGTGAGTAGTCTAAAAGCTACCGGCTAACAAGGAGAGTTTTAAAATGAAATTTAAGAAAAAATTTTTAACCGCGATTCTGGCAGGCTTGATGACGTTCGGCACTTTCGGCGGCGTTAATGACGCGCAGGCGGCGTCACGTAAGGAAGTTGCTTCAATTGACGTTGTCACGGCGAATGATTTTCAGTATTGGTACGACAATTCTCCTACGAAACAAAAAATTATCGCCTTCGTGACGGACGTGACCAATCCCAACAGCCCGAATTACATTCCGCCTGAGGACAGAATAGCCACGTTCGATATGGACGGCACTTTTTACTGCGAAACTGCGCCGCTTTATTTTCAAGAGATGATGTTTTTCTACCGCGTACTTGAAGACCCCAATTACACTGCGCCGAAAAAATATCTCAACCTTGCGAAAAAAATTCAGCCGAAAGTTATGTCAAAAGAGAAGTTGACGCCGGAAGAAAATAAAATGCATTTTGAAGGCTTAACGGCGGTTTATGCAGGTATGACGCCGGAAGAATACCGCGCCTACGTCCGTAATTTTATGGAGACGAATGAAGTCGGCTTGACCAATCTCAAACGCGGCGAAGCTTTTTACCTGCCTATGGTTGAAATTATTTCTTACCTCACGAACAACGGCTTTAACGTCTACATTGATTCTGCGTGCGGCGTCGATACCACGCGCGAACTTGTAAAAGACGTAATTCCCATTCAGTTTGACAGAGTTATCGGTTCAGATTTTAATTACACGTCGACGCATATGGGCAATGAAACGCCGAAAAATCATTTCTATGACAGACGCAAGGAAAAAGTTATTATCTCCGGCAAACCTATCAATGAAAACGCCAAAACCGTGAAAATTTTTTCTATCCTCAATCAAATCGGCAAGTACCCCGTCTTAGCGTTCGGCAACTCTATGGGTGATAGCGGAATGTTGGAATACACTTTGCAGAATCCCAAGTACAAGAGCGCGGCGTTTTACGTGCTTTGCGACGACGTGGAGCGTGAACGCGGCAACTTGAAAAGAGCGGCAAGCGACAAGGCATTTGCAACTAAGCGCGGTTGGAATACCATTTCAATGCACGACGAATTTAAAACCATTTACGGCGACAATGTGAAGGTAGATCGATAGATCGATAGTGGCTAGATCGATAGATCGATAGTGGTTAGATCGATAGATCGATAGTGGTTGGATCGATAGAAAACCATCGATCCATCGATCTGGTAGTTAAGGGTGATTAATGTGAAGAAAAAAATTTTATCTGCAATTTTCGCAGGCTTAATGACGTTTAATATTTTCGGCAACACCGACGACGTACAGGCGGCGACTCGCGCAGAAATTGCCGCGATTAAAGTTACCAAGCCTGCCGACTTCAAATACTGGGCTGATAAATCTGCGGTCAAGCGTCAAATTATAAATTACGTTAAAGACGTGACGAATAAGCACAGTAAAAATTACATTCCGGTCGAGGACAGAATAGCGGTCTTTGATATGGACGGCACGATACTTTGCGAAACGGCGCCTACAAGTTTGGGCTATATGTTTGTGCTT
>JAFTEG010000366.1 GCA_017453765.1 Selenomonadaceae bacterium | reverse complement strand
TTCAGCCTATGAAGACTTCTCCTTTCTTCGCTAATTTTTTCATAAGTATACACAAAGGTTACATTTAGGTCAACCTAAAAAGTGCGATTCATCCCGCCGCCTATAGAGGCGGGGGAATTCTCGCGTAATCTGGTTAAAAAATATGTTCTGTCCCAATCGACGATTTTAAGCGCGGATTCATTTTCGGGGTGAATGTTAAATTCGTCTAATACCATAATTTTCCTTTTTTCCGTGTCGTAGAGCGGCCACTCTTTAGCCTTGCCGTCCGGCGAAATGTCCGCGCCAAGTGACGGGTTGCCGGTCTTTGCGAATTGAAAAAACATTTTACGCATTGTCTTTGAAAAGGTTTCGTCCAATTCCCTTCCCGCAAGGTCTGCCAGCTCCGGATGGTTGAATACGGTTGAAAGTTCCATCGCGTGACAGGATTTCATCGCCGGTAAAGCGGATTCCGGCGTAAACAAGTATGTATACGATTTACCGCCGGCTTTTGCTTGATTCTCCGACATTCTGAACATCGGCGCCATAAATATAATTTGCTCAAAAAGGCGGCTGTTTTTTTCGCAGGATTCGCCGCCTATGTCATTGCAAAAACTTTCGACAAGCGCTTTTTCAGCGTCAGTCAGCCGTGCAAATAATTTCGTCTTGCGTTCATCAGCCCACTTGTTGAAAATTTCCACGCCGAAATTTTGAACGAAAAAATTAATTTCGTCTTTGTTGCAACCTTGAAGGAAGTCTATATCCTTCGCCGCGCCGTTGGCATAAGCGTCATAAGGATCTAAAGGCAGGCAGTTACCGTCCCGCTCAGGAAATTGGCGCATAAAAAGTACGGCAGATGCGTCAAAAAGTTTTTGTATATCGACTTTCTGCAAATCGGCAACAGTTTTACAGCCGAGTATCTCAATAAATTCATTCGTGCAACTGATAGCGTCTTTCGCAGAGCGAGTTTGATTGGGTGCGCCGCTTTCAGCAATGACGCGCTTGAAATATTTATGTGAACCTTTAATCAGCGGCAGAAGTGTCACGCTTGCGCCGCCTGCAGATTGTCCCCAAATCGTAACATTTTCTGAATCGCCGTCGAAATTTTCAATGTTATCTTGAACCCATTTTAACGCCGCCAGTTGGTCAAGCAAGCCGAGATTCTGCGCGTCGGTATAATCTTTACCGTCCGGTAAATGTGACAAGTGGAGAAAGCCGAAGAAACTCAGCCTGTAATTTATTGTGACGAAAATTATGTCGGGATTTTCTTTCACAAGGTTTTGGCAGTCAAACATTGGATTAATCGTCCCGCCCGATTCAAAAGCGCCGCCGTAAATCCAAACTATGACAGCTTTATTTTTTATGCCGTCGTCCGCCTTCCAAATGTTGAGGTAAAGACAGTCTTCGCCCGTACCATATTCGGCGGCGATATCACCCGATGTCTGGCAGGGAGCTTTGCCGTAGTAATACGCCTCGTAAACGCCGCTGTCAGGTACGCAGTCAACAGGCGCCTTCCAACGCAATGAGCCGACAGGTTGACTGCCGACAAAGGGAATGCCTTTGTACGCGATAACGTTATCATTTTTTTTGCCGACGAATGTACCGTTGACGCATTTAACCGCCAGCGATTTATCGTAATTGCCGGTAATTTTTTTATTTTCGCCGTACTGCGGGCGAAGTTGGTTTTCTATGTCATTACTCATATTTACGTTGTACCTTTTTTATTTTGAATATATTTTAATCGCGATTAAAAATCCTAAACGAGGTTAAAAACCTAATCTAATCGCGATTAAAAACCCATTCGCCTTCAATCATTGTACGCAAAACTGTAGCGTCATTAATTTTTTCCGGCTTGCAGGCGGTAATGTCCGAATCAAGTACAACTAAGTCCGCCTTCTTGCCGACGGTGATACTGCCAAGCGTATCTTCGCACTTGAATTGATATGCGCCGTTCAAAGTCGCGGCTTTAATCATCTGTTCGACCGTGACACGTTCAGAAGGATTCAGCAAAGTTTCGGGCTTGTCGGGAAGTTGACGAATTACGGCAGTTTGTATTCCGTTCGTCGGTCTGAGGTCTGCCGTGACGGGATAGTCAGTGGCTTGAGTTACAATAACGCCTTTGTCAAAGAAAGATTTCATCGGGTACTGATTTTCTGCGCGCTCTTTGCCGAGATAAGGTACCGACAATTTTTCGTGATAATCAAGTTCCTTGATAAACCAATAAGGATTGGCAACGGCAATGACGCCGAGTTTAGCCATGCGGTCAATGTCGGCAGGATTCACAAGTTGCAGGTGAGTAAGTGCCGCGCGATTGGCGGGAGTAGTTTTAGCTTTTTCCATTGCATTTAAAGCAACATTTATTGCGCCGTCGCCGATTGTGTGAATGTGCATTATGATATCAAGTTCATTCGACTTTTTAATCGTGTCAACTAAGGTGTCAGGGTCAAAACGCAATAAACCGTAGTCGTCTTTGCTGTCGCTGTACGGTTCGAGAAGGTAAGCCGTCCTGCTTTCTGCAACGCCGTCGAGCAAAATTTTTATATGGTCAACAGCGAATCTGTCACCTTTAAATTTTTCACGGCATTTAACGCCGTTTTCCACGTCCGCAACGGGATTTTTATCAACAAAGACTTGATAGCCGCCGTGTACGCGCAGTTTCAATTTACCTTCGACGTCAAGCTGGTGATAAGCCTCCATGACATTTTCCCAGCCGTAATCGTAGTTTACCATAGGATCAAAAGTCGCCGTCACGCCGATTGAAAGAAATACGTCTTGAAACGCCAAAAGTGCTTTCTTGTACTCCTCAACCGTGAAATGGTACAGCAAGTCATTAAAATAAATGCTTGTACCTTCACGGAAACAGCCGGTCGGGTTGCCGTCCGCGTCACGAACAATAACGCCGTCGGAAATGTCGGGCGTGTCTTTGGTAATGTTTTTGAGTTTCATCGCGGCGGAGTTCAACCAAAACGAATGGTGACCGTAGTCAATCATGGCAATGGGCTTGTCGGTTAAATCATCAATCATTGCCGCCGTCGGACCGTCCGCGCCGAAGTATGCATCATTCCAGCCCATGCCTTGAATTTTATCCATGTCGGGATTATCCGCAATAAATTTTTTCAGCTTGTCACGAATCGCGTCTAGCGTTTTGCAGTCATTCAAGGGACACATAAGCAACATTTTGGAGCCGCCGAGATTGCCATGCGCGTGACCGTCCACAAAACCCGGCAGAATTAAGCCGCGATCGTTGCGTACGACTTCGGTGCCTTCGCCGATAAAATCTTTAACGCCCGCCGCGTTGCCAACATAAACAAAAACACCGTCTTTAATCGCCGCTGCTTCTGCCTTAGGCTGATTTTTATCAACGGTGTAAATGTTGCCGTAAATTACGGTGTCTGCAATTTTTTTCATAGTGCCTA
>JAFTEG010000365.1 GCA_017453765.1 Selenomonadaceae bacterium | reverse complement strand
CTCTTCAACAAATTCAGTTCGCGCAAACAGCTTGATTTTGAATCTGAAGGCACGGTGTTTAAAGAGATTCAGCGCCGCTACGCACCGGAAACGCTGAAATAATTAAGAATGTAGAGTTAAGAATTATTTTAACCACTCTTAATCCTTAATCCTTAATCCCTAATACGCGCCACGCCCCGTGACAACGGCTTTCACGGTCTTAAAAAGATACATAATATCAATCCACACCGACCAATTTCGCACGTACCACGTATCCATTGCAACGCGCTCAGGGTACGTCGTGTCACTTCTGCCGGACACCTGCCACATACCGGTTATGCCCGGCGGCACCATGTAATATTCACGAATATTTTTGCCGTACTTTGAAATTTCTTCTACAACAATCGGACGCGGTCCCACCAAACTCATATCGCCCAAAATCACATTCCAAAGTTGCGGCAATTCGTCAAGACTCGTGCGACGCAGAAAATTTCCCAACTTCGTAACGCGCGGGTCATTCGTCAGCTTGAAAGTTTCGTCCCACTCTTTCCGTGCGGCAGGATTTTCAGCCAAATATTTTTCCAAAACCTTATCGGCGTCCTTTACCATTGTTTGAAATTTGTAGCAGTTAAACGCCTTGCCGTACATACCCACGCGCTTGTGCGCAAAAATAATTCCGCCGCGATTCGACACGCAAACCGCAACGGCAATGCCGAGAAGTATAGGTGAAATTAAAATGCCGCCGATAATCGTCAAAACCAAATCGAAGACGCGCTTAAAAATTCTGTTGTAGACGCGCGAAAGGTTATTTCGCAGGTTTAGCATTAAAATTTTTTCGCTGAATAAAATTGACGCGTCGACGCCTGCCATTGGCGTACCGATTAAGTCAGGGATAAATGAAATATTTTTAACACGCGGCTGAATTTCCGTGATAATATCTTGCAAGCGTTCCTTGCTAATGCCCGGCGCCGCAATTATTACCGTTTGAATTTCCAATCGGCGAACGATTTTTTTCACTTCGTCAAAGCCGCCGAGTATGGGAAATTCGGACGGTATTGTTTTTGAAATTGGGTTATCGTCGATAAAACCTGCAATGTCGTAGCGGTAGCCTAAATCTTCGCGCCAAAATTTTATAAGCCGCTCCGCAGTTAAACCCGCGCCGATTACCAAAACCGGTTCACTGAAAATATTTTTAAGCTTTAAAAATTTCAACACGGCGTAGCGAATTATGCAGACGTTGCACAGCACCAACAAGCCGAAAATCAGCATAAATGTTCGTGACGCGTGATGTCCCGCCTTCAAAAAATAAATTAAAATTATTGACGCTATCCAGCCGTAAAAGACGGACAAAAAAATTTCGCGCATTGTATCAACTACCGGTTTCATTTGGCGGTAGGAGCGCGAGTGACTTAGAAAAATTAGAAAAAGTATCGGTACCGCGAAAAAAATATATGTGTCAGCATAGACGTATGTTAAGCCGTACCAAAAATCTGCGGCGTCGCGAATGTAAAAGGCTATGTACTGCGTCAAGACAATGCCGATGTAGTCGAACAGCATAAAAAGCAACGGCGGCAGGAAAGAGGGTACAGCCTTCTTTTTTTGTTTAGGCATTAAATTCTAATCCTTTTTAGTGAAGAGTGAAGAGTGAGGAGTGAAGAGTAAATCACTCCTAACTCCTAACTACTTACTAGATAATTCTATGTTTAAACGCAAAGGTCCAATCGCATTAGTTTCATCGCGCGAATAGGCTACTAACCTAATCGAGCCGAGCACATTAGATATTTCGTCAAGCAGTTCATATAGCTGTGAACCTTCCATAACGCCGACAGCGTGAGTTATCGGGTCTGTCAAAATCCCCTTTGCAACGGCGGCGCGATTGACTTCACTCAAAAACATTCTCAAAATATATTCTGCGTCGTCTGCGTCGTCAACTTGATAATTTTCCGCAAAGATAAGCTCGTCTTTATTGTAAACGTGATTGTTGGGATAAAGTGAAAGGCTCGTCCTAATCGGCTCACCGCGTACCAAATTCCCTGCCGCTGAAATGCGTAAAATCATATCCTGCTGACTGCTTGAAATTTTTTCAATGGTATCTTGCAATTCCGGCTCGTAAATCAAAATGGAGCCGTCAAAATTGCCTTCGTACTTTTCCATAATAGTTTGCGTAGCTTTATCGGCAAGCGCGTCGATATCGGATTCAATCTCCGCCGCAGGACGATTTCCGGCAATTACGCCGCTTGCAAAGACTTCACCGGCTTTAAAGATTATGTCGCCTTCGCGCATTGCTATCAAACCTTCGCGCAGATTTTTTGCGTGTTCCTCAAGTTCGGCGTTATCCTTCGCAAGCTTTTCATTGTCAGCGGTCAAGGTGATATTAAATTCGCCGAGTTTTTTATTGTCACTTTCCAACGCGGCATTTGTGCTTGAAAGATTTTCATTCTGCGCGGAGAGTTCGGTATTTGAAGTGGAAAGGTTTTCATTCTGCGCGGTCAAATTGGAATTTTCGGATTCAAGCCGTTCATTGCCCTCTTTCAAGCGGTCGGATTCGGCTTTAAGTTCTTCCTGCTCCGATTTCAGCGCGGTAACCTCTTCTTTGGACTTTGCAAGGTCAGTTTCAGCCTGCTTAAATTCTTCCTGCGTATCCATAAGCTCCTTGACTACGGCGCCTAATGATTTTTGCGTTTCAGCCATTGCCGCGTTCAATTCTTCCATACCGAAAAGGGCGGTACGCACGTTTTCTGAAATTATCGCCATTGAACCGATTGACAAGCCGGTTATCAGCGCGCCGGTTAGCACCGTGATTATCATTGACGTATGACGCGGACGCAAGCCGAATATCGACAGCCGCTTTTTACCTATCTTCGTGCCGAGTTTGTCGCCTATAAAAGCTATCGCGCCGCCGGTTATCACCATTACAATTATCAAATAAATTCCTTCCATACAACGCCTTCTTTTTTTAATTTACTTTCACGTATTATAGACGAAATTTTATCTTTGTGCTACAATTCTTAAAACAGTATGAAGAAAAGTTTTTGTGAAGGGAGTGATGCAGATGATGTTACCGAATAAAATTGTACGTCGAACTTGGACAAGCGGCGAACCCGTGAAAATCGGCGTTTCAAAGCAGAAAAAGAATGAAGAAATTTCTACCGAAGATGCCGAACTTGATGAAGACGGGGCGAGTGAAGAGGAACTGCGGCTTAAGGAAAGAGAAGACGAAGTTAATCGCTTGCTTGCCGATATCGACCAGCGTGAAAAAAGTCTTGCCGAAAGATTCATTTCCCTGCAGAAGGACGAAAAAAAATTAAAAGAGTTAAAGCAACGCACTCAAGCCGAATGCGACAGAATTTTAATGGAGGCTAAGGAAGAAGCCGAAAAAATGCGTACGGAAGCTAAAACTTCCGGTCACGAAGAAGGTTTTAATTTAGGTCACGAGGAAGGTTTTGAAAAGGGCGAAAAAGCCGCTGAGGAGCAGTGGCAAGAGATTATTGCCGACGCCAATGCCAAAGCGCAGAAGACTTTACGCGACGCCAAAGACTTGACTGCCGATTACTTCATACGCGCAGAAGATGACGTGGCTAAAATTTTGATGATTGCCATTGAAAAAATTTTGCCGCAACATTTCATTGACGTACCGAAAGACGTGTTGCCGGTGGTACGTGAGGCGATTCAGTATGTGCGCGACCAGAAAGAAGTTAATGTACACGTCGAGCCGCACAGTTACGATTTAGTTTTGGCGGCACGCGGCGAATTACAGGCACTTCTTACCGACGGCACGGCGATTCTTGAAATTACTTCCGACGACGCCTTAAATCCGGGTGATTGCGTCATTGAGACACCGAACGGCGGCGTTGACGCGCGGCTTGCCGGTCAAATTGAAATTGTTAAAGACGCCATTAAATCTATGATGATTATGTAGATCGATAGTGGTTAGATCGATAGATCGATAGTGGTTAGATCGATAGAAAACCATCGATCCATCGATCCAGCTACCATCGATCTAAACTCGAAAGGAAGTTGAATTATGAATACCAGGACTCATGAAATTATCAGAGAGTACATCGACATTTTGGTTTACCAAGCCATAAACCGCCAGCTTACGTGGGAAACTTCCGCCGGCGATTTGGATATCCGCTACTCCATTAAAGACATGGAAGGCAAGGAACTTCTTGGCGCGTCTTTCAGCGTGCTTTCCACCAGCGGCAAAGTCGAACTCACCATTAACGGCGAAAAGTTCAAAACCGCCAACAAGCCCATTATCGAGCGCGTCAGTATGCTTTTCCGCATTATCAACTACGAAAAGAAGGAAAACATTATTTCCGACGAAACAATTAAATTTATGCGCAAGTACATCGCAGACCATAGGTAGTCGGATCGATAGATCGGTGGATCGATAGATCGATGGATCGATAGATCGATAGTAAGTAGTCGCTAAACCAACACCTTTATAAAATCGGCGTCGCTTAAAGCACGGTTGCCGATTTTTTTTAGCGCCGAAATTTCCTTCACGACCTCCGCCGTAATTCTTTCGCCAATATTCAGTATCGGTATGCCGGGCGGATAAAATGTCACTTCTTCCGCGCAGATTCGCCCTACCGATTTTTCAAGCGGCACGATTTCACTTTCGGCAAAAAATATTTCGCGCGGCGTTTTAGCCGGCATCTGGTAGCTAAAATCATTACGCATTACGCATTGCGCTTTACGCATTAAATCACGCCTTACGCATTGTGCCTTACTCATTGACTTCAGCGCGTCGACCAACTTTGAAATTACCGCGTCATCATCTGCGTAGGAAATTATGAAAAGCAAATTCGCCGCGTCCGAAAGTTCGCATTGCACTTTAAATTTATGCCGCAAAATTTTCTCAGCGTCAATTCCCGTCAATCCCGCGCCTTCCACATTCACCGTGACTTTTGTCAAATCCAGTTCAAAATCTTTCACCGCGTCAAAAGTACTAAGCGCCGAAATTTTTTCTACCTCTGCGCGGAGGTGTTGTGAAAGTTCAATCGCGTTTAAAATTTTTTCGCGTCCGACTTCAGCCATTTGCAACCGTGCAATGTCCAATGACGCCAAAAGTAATTGGTTTGGGCTTGTAGTTTGTAAAAGGCTTGCCGCCCTGCGTACCGCGTCAACGTCGACAAAATTTTTTCGTACCATAAGCATTGAAGTCTGCGTCATTGAGCCTAAGAGTTTGTGCGTTGACTGCGCGGCTAAATCTGCACCCGCGTCCATTGCAGATATCGGTAACCTTTCGCAGAATTGCAAGTGTGCGCCGTGAGCCTCGTCGACCAGCAGTAACATTCCCGCCGCGTGTAAAATTTCTGCAATGCCTTTCACGTCCGCCGCAACGCCGTAATAATTCGGTGACGTTAAAATAAGCGCCCGTGCTTGCGGGAATTTTTTTATCGCGCGTCGAATTGTACTTGCCGTGACGTTCAAAGGAATTTTTAATTCTGCGGAAAAATCTACCGGCAAAAATATCGGTACGGCGCCGGACAATATTAGCCCTGCCGTAACTGCGCGGTGAGAATTTCGCGGCACGAAAACCAAATCATTCGGCTTAAGCGTCGCAAGAATCATGGCTTGAATGGCGCTTGACGTGCCGTTTATCATAAATAAGGCGTCGTCTGCGTGCCAAAGTTCCGCCGCGAATTTTTCTGCCGCCTTTATGCAGGAGTGCGGGCTGTGCAAATCGTCTAACTCTTCCATGAGCGAAACTTCCTGCCGCAGACCTTCCGCCGTCACCAAATTTTTTAAAAGCGAATGTGCGCCGCGTCCCTGTTTATGTCCCGGCGTATGAAAGGCAAGTGCGCCGTCCGCTGAGTATTTTTGCATTGCATCGGCTATCGGTGCGAAATTATTTTTGTTCATATATCAACTTCCTAATCGTTAAAATTTGAGGTGCAACCTATGATAAGAGTAACCAAAGAATTTATCAAAACACATAATTTTAAGTTCGACGGGCTAACATTTCCTCAAGACATTACGCAAAAAAGTTATCGACCAATTGACGGTACGAAATTGCCGCCTTCTGCCAATGAACATATGAATACTTTGAGAAAAAAGTTTGCAACTATTTTTACGACCAAGTAAAAAAATTTTGCACAGTTAGAAGTTCGTTGTCAAATCAATGAAAGCATAATGCGCAAATATTTGAACAGCTCAAGAAAAATTACGCGTGAAAGCGTTGCAAAACTTTGCGTAGGTACCCCGCTGACACTTGAAGAAAGTGAAGAGCTTTTTACACTGCAAGGACATTCTTTAGAGCCTGATAAACAGCGTTTTGATGCATTGATAGTAAACGCAATTCAAGACGGCGATGACATAGGAACTTTTCTTGATACCTGCAAAAAATACGGCTTGAATATTATTTAAAATTTGTGGACAATTTGTCCAACTCTACGAAAAATTTTCAGCTATAATCACGGCATAAACAGTAAACCAAAATTTTTTAAGGAGTTGATAAACGTGACACCAAAAAAAAATTTCAGCTGGAGTAATTTTTCGCTTACGTTTTTGAAAGCGGTTGTCTACAGCCAAACTACGCCGCAGAGTCTTAAGCCGGAAACTACTTACACTGACAAAGATTTTCTTGTACCTTATTCCGGACGAAGAAAGAAATTTTGAAATTCCCTCCGCGTCCCGACAAGGCAGAGGTATGGGTATGGGGCAGTCAAATATTTGGTACGCCGACAGCGATTGGGCGCGTGAAGTTCTTTTGCCGACGGTTGAAAAATATCTTTCGTCACTGAACGGACAATATCCGATTAAATATTTGAAGGCGGAAGATTTATATAAAAAAATTTCTCCGACGCGTTACAGCGACAAAGATTTATTTGACAAGGCTTGCGATATTTTTGATGTGGGACATTATCTGCGCGCGCTTAAAGTGTTTAATCATTTAATCTACCGCGCCGAGACGCCGTACAAAGTTTGTCTTGCCAAATATTTCAAAGGCTTGACGTTAGAAAAACTTTTGCTTTATGACGAGGCGCTTAACAGTTACAAGCAGGCGCTTTTTGAATTTAATCGGCTTGATGAAGATGAAAAGTTTACAAGCCTTAATTTAGGTTGCTATTGGCAAATAGGCAAAATTAATACCGTTTTAGGCAAAAATTCTATCGCCTATGCAATATGGGAAAAACTTTTTAATGAAGAGCTTGATTTAAAATTAAAATGCGACGCCTTAATCAGAATGATGTGGGTATGTCAAGATGAAGAAAATTGGGATAAACTTCGAGAACTTTTGCACGTCTATGATGAACTTGATACCGACGAATTTAAAGATGCCGTGAGAGAATTGCGAAAGGCATTAAGAAAACGTCGTTCATAACAATGCAGTTTCCAAATCTTTTTGATATAATGTTTGTACTTTGATTAATGCTTAAAATTTCTAAAACCTAATTCTTAATCCCTCTTCCCTCCTCCCTCTTCACTAAATAGGAGTTGGCTATGCTTATTGCTGAAATTTGTACAAACATTCAAGTTCAACTTATTGACCGCCCCTTCACCTACCTTGTCCCCGACCATATGAAATTTTTAACCGCAGGCTGGCGCGTCTTCGTGCCGTTCGGCAACAGAAAGCGAATCGACGGCTTTGTTTTGAGCGTGAAAGAAGTTGCCGACGACCAAAACTTTGCCTTCAAGCTTAAGCCGATTGAAGAAGTTGTAGACGACGTGGCTTGGTTCACGCCGGAAATGCTTAACGCCGCGAAATGGCTTGCAGATTTTTATCTGTGTCCCCTTGCACAGGCGATGTCGCTTTTTATGCCGGTAAAGCACAGCCGCAGTATAAAAGCTAAGTTTGAAAGAATTTTTAAGCTTGCCGGTACTTTCAATGACGCAGATTTTAAACGCACTCCCGCGCAGTTGCAAGCGCTGAAAATTCTGCGCGAACATTCGGAGCTTACGTCCGCCCAGCTTAGAGAGCTAAAAATTTCTACCGCGACAATTAATAAACTTTTGCCGACGGGACTTGTCAGCGTTGAAAATCGCCGAGTACTTCGTGACAGCTACGCCGACATTAAGGTAACGCCGAAAGTTTTTGAGTTGACCGCTGAACAAATTGCGGCAGTCGACGCCGTGAAAAAATCTATCGACGCGAAAATTTTTCAAGGCTACTTACTGCACGGCGTTACCGGTTCCGGCAAGACGCAAGTTTATATTGAGGTGGCGAAAGTTGCACGGCAAGCAGGACGCCGCGTAATTATTTTGGTGCCGGAAATTGCGCTTACCGGTCAAATCGTCACCAACTTTAAAATGCATTTTTCCGACGTCGTTGTAATTCACAGCGGCTTGAGTGTCGAGGAGCGCAACGATACTTTTCACAGAATCCGCAACGGCGACGCGGGAATTATTATCGGCGCAAGGTCAGCGCTTTTCACGCCGATTGATGATGTTGGCTTAATCGTCATTGACGAGGAGCAGGATTACGCCTACAAGCAGGATAACCCGCCTTTTTATCACGCGCGAATTGTTGCGGAGGAGTTTGCAAAATTTCATAACGCCGCAATAATTTTCGGTTCGGCAACACCGTCACTTGAAACTTTTCACCGCGCGCAGATTGGTGAGCTGGAATATTTGTCACTGCCGCGCAGAATTTCTAATCACCCCCTGCCTAAGGTTAAGTGCGTCGATATGCGGCAGGAATTACAATTCGGCAACAAAAATGTTTTAAGCCGAGCATTGCAAGCACTTTTGACGCATACATTTGCAAAGAATCAGCAAGCTATTTTACTTTTGAATCGGCGTGGCTTTTTCACCTTCGTAATGTGTCGAGACTGCGGGCACGTGATACACTGTCCCGAATGCGGCTTGCCGATGACTTATCACAAAGATAAAATGTTGCACTGTCACCACTGCGACATTGAACGCGAACCGCCGACGGTTTGTCCCGCCTGTTCGAGCAAGCGAATAAAATATTTCGGCACCGGTACGCAGAAGTTGGAGCAGGAATTAGAAATAAATTTTCCCGACGCCAAAGTTTTGCGTATGGACAGAGACACGACGACGAAAAAACTTTCGCACCAAAAAATTTTGGACGCCTTTAAAAATGACGGCTACGATATTTTATGCGGCACGCAAATGGTTGCAAAGGGTCACGACATTCCGAGCGTGACGGCGGTAGGAATTTTAAGCGCGGACTCTTCATTAAACTTTCCCGACTTCCGCGCAGGTGAACTTTGCTTTATGCTGATAACGCAGGCGGCGGGACGTGCGGGACGTGCAGAATTTCCCGGCTACGTTATCGTGCAGGCTTACAATCCCGACGCGCCTGCCGTGTTATTCGGTTGCAGGCAGGATTATGAATCTTTTTGCGAATACGAATTGGCGGAGCGCGAAAAATATTTTTACCCGCCTTATTCGCGGCTTATTAAAATTATTTTTATGTCAGAGAATCAAGACTACGCGAAGGAGCGGGCGGAATTTTTTGTAAGCGAATTTAAAGCGGAATTTAATTTCGACGCGGCACGAACCGAGATTGAAGGTCCCATACCGGCTATGATTGCGAAACTGCGCGAAGTGTTTCGATTCGCCGTGCTGATAAAGACTGAAGACCTTGACGCGGTACGTGAATTTTTGCGCAAAAAAAATCTGCACGTCTTTGACAGCGTACAGATTGACATAGACCCGCTTATTACTAATTAAGGATTAAGGATGTAGGATTCAGGATGAAAATTTCTCTTCCCTCCTAACTCCTAACTCTTCCCTCGCAAAAATTTATTATTTATTGTTTCCGAACCATTTGTTGTAAATTCTATCGTATTCGCCGTTGGAACGCAATGTTCTAAGCGCTCTGTTGATATTTGCCAAAAGCGCGGAATTATCTTTTGAAACAATAATTCCATATTGATTCTTAGTTATAAGGTTAGGCAAAGTTTTAAGTTTGAAATCGGGATGTGTCGCAATAAAATACTCATTAATGTATTGGTCGTGTATAACAGCGTCGACGTTTACATTTTTAAGCTCTACAAAGCAATCATCAATGTCATTAAAAGATTTTACTTTGGAATTTTTAATTTTTTTAGCTTGTTCTGCTCCAAATGAACCTCTTAATACAGCAATTTTTTTGCCCTCAAGCCCTTTAATATCTTTTATCCATTTGTCGGCTGCAGGAAGTACTATTTGCAAGCCGGATTCAAAATAAGGATCTGAAAAATTTACTTTCTCTGCACGGTCAGCAGTTATAATTATTCCGCCAATAGCTAAATCAACATCTTTGTCCTGCACGCCGAAGAAAAGATTATCGAACTCCATATCAACTATGCTAACGTCATAACCCAGTTGATTGGCAATGGCACGAATTAAATCCACATCAAAACCTTGATATGTGTTTGAGTAGTCATCTTTAAATGCAAACGGCGCAGAGTCTAAGTCAGTTCCCACCATTAAAGTTTTTTGTGCTGCTTGTGCAGTTCCAACGCCGAACAAACTAAACACACAGAAAGAAATTGTTAAAAGAATTGACGCTAACAATTTTTTCATTAAAAAACCCTTCCTCAAAAAAATAAATTAATAACGTTAAGAGTAACCCCACGCCTAAAGGGGGGCTCGGCGAGTTTTGGTGAAATTTAGCTTACATTGTACATATTTGTTTATATCAATGTTATTATACACAAAGGCAACCTTTAAGTCAACAGATTAGTGAGGAGTGAAGAGTGTTAGTACTATTAACTAATCAAGAATTTAGTTTGCGTAAAATCAGCAGGACTTCACGGAAAAAATCTTTCTTCCATACCAAGTCAATAAAAATTTCCTTTGTCTTCTGCGAATCGCGAAACCGTGACTGATACTTGTTCTGCAATGCAACGTAACCCGCAGGCGAAATTTTCGGCGAATCGGTAAAGGCAATTTCAAGGCGTCGACCATTTAAAGTTATGGTCTTGACGCCGATTTTTTTTGCCAACGTCTTAACGCGCGCGACGTTCAAAAGATTTACCACCGGTTCCGTAGGTTCGCCGAATCTGTCAATAATTTCGTCAAGCAAATCGTCAATTTCCTTTTCTTCCTTCACGACGGCAAGGCGCTGATAAATTTCAATCTTATGCATTGAATCCGGTATAAAATCTTTGTCAATGTACGCCTCGACCGGCAACGTCACCGCAGGTTCAACCTCCGCCTTCGCGGCAGGACTTTTCTGCAGGCGACTTACCGCCTCTTCCAAAAGTTGACAGTACATTTCAAAGCCGACGCTGGCAATGTGACCGTGTTGCTGAGCGCCGAGTAAATTTCCCGCGCCGCGAATTTCTAAATCCCGCATTGCAATTTTAAAACCGGCGCCGAGTTGCGCAAACTCTTTCATAGCCTGCAGACGCTTGACCGCCTTTTCAGTCAAAACCTTATCGCGCTTATATACGAAGTACGCAAACGCCATTTGATTCGACCTGCCGACCCTGCCGCGCATTTGGTAAAGTTGCGCCAAACCGAAATGATCTGCGTTGTAAACTATAATCGTGTTGGCATTCGGTACGTCAAGCCCGTTTTCAATAATCGTCGTCGAAAGTAGCACGTCGAACGCGCCTTCGTAAAAATCCATCATAACATTTTCCAAAAAGATATCGGACTGCTGACCGTGCGCCGTCTGAATTTTCGCCTCCGGCACCAATTTTGAAAGGTGCGCGTGCATTAAATCAATCGTTTCAATTTTGTTGTAGACGAAGTAAACTTGACCGCCGCGCCGAATCTCCCTGCGTATCGCGTCGGCAATAATCGCGTCGTCATCTTCAATCACGTACGTTTGCACGGGAAAGCGATTTTCCGGCGGCGTAGTGATTAAACTCATATCGCGCGCACTTACAAGCGACATATGCAGTGTACGCGGTATCGGCGTGGCACTCAATGCCAACACGTCAACGCCGGCAGTAAGCGACCGAATTTTTTCTTTCTGCTTGACGCCGAATCTCTGTTCCTCGTCGATTATCAGCAAGCCCAAATTTTTAAACTCGACCTTCGAGTTAAGAAGGGAATGCGTGCCGATTAAAATATCTACCAAACCTGCGCGGACTTTTTGTAAGGTAACACGTTGTTCTTTCGGCGTACGGAATCTGCAAATTACGTCGACCGTAGGTTCAAAGTTTTTGAATCGCTCCGAAAAAGTTTGGTAGTGCTGTTGCGCCAAAACGGTTGTAGGTACGAGCATTGCAACCTGCTTGCCGTTTATCGCCGCCTTGTACGCCGCGCGAATGGCAACTTCCGTTTTGCCGAATCCTACATCGCCGCAAATCAGCCTGTCCATAGGGCGCGCACTTTCCATATCGGCTTTAACCTCATTAACGGCTTTAATCTGTTCCAATGTTTCTTCGTAGGGGAAATTGTCTTCAAAATCAATTTGCGTCACGTCATCCGGTGCGAAGGCGAAACCTTCCGCCGCCAATCTCTTTGCGTAAATTTCAATCAGCTTTTCGGCAATGTCCTCAACTGCCGCCGCCGCCCGTGACTTTGCACGCGCCCAATCGCCGGTATTTAATTTCGACAAAACCGGTACGGCATTTTCACCGGCAATATATTTTTGCAAGCGGTTGACTGATTCTGTAGGCAGGTAAATTTTATCTCCGCCGCCGTACTGCAAGTGCAGGTAGTCACGCCGCACGCCGTCAAGCTCCAGCGTCTCAATGCCTAAATACTTGCCAATGCCGTTGGTAGGGTGAACGACGTAATCGCCGACGCGAATTTCGCTGAAATGTTTAATCGTGTCGCCCGCGTATGTAGGTTTATTACGCCGCTTTTCGCGCTGACTGCCGAAGATATCTTTTTCAGTAATGACGGTGACATTGGCGCCGGGAAATGAAAAGCCTTCGCCGAGCGTGCCGAGTTGCAAAAAGATAGCCGGTAGCCGGTAGCCGGTAGTCGGTAAGCTACTCTTAACTCCTAACTCTTCACTCCTAACTACATCAACGTTATGCGCCGCGAAAAAGTTTTTAATGCGTTCCAACTTTTTTTGTATCGTGAAGAGAATGAAAATTTTTCTTTCAAGTTTAAGTTGCGCCTTGACTTCCGTCATTAAAAAATCAAGTTGCGCGTTGAATGAAGGTACCGGCGAATGCGTGACACGTACGGCGTCGGGCTGAATAAATTCATTTGTACCGAGTGTCTCAATAAAAATAGCTTGCAGCTTGTAGCGGGTAGCGGGTAGCTTACTCTTAACTCCTAACTCTTCACTCTTTACTAAAATTTCGTCGAATGAAAAAATTTTTTGCCTAAGTTCGGGGTCTTCCCTCGTCAAGGCGTCTATTTTCTCTTTAAGCCGCGCAGGTTCATCAAATATCACTTTCTCCGCGCAGGTTGTGACAGGTTCAAAGTTCGCGCCTTCAACTGCATTAACCTCAATTTCGGTAACCGGCAGAATCGTCACGGCGTTGAGACTTTTCACCGAGCGCAGGGTTTCAGTGCTGAGTTCGCGAATCGAATCGACAACTTCATCATAAAACTCAATGCGAAAAGGCGCCTGCAGGTTAAGCGGAAACACGTCAACAATGCCGCCGCGCACGCTGAATTTGCCTATCGCGTCAATTTCATCCGCGCGTTCGTAGCCGAAATTTACCAGCTCATTTAAAAATTTTTCACGTGACAGATTTTGACCGCGACTAATTTTAATCTGCGAATGCGAAAAAATTTCACGCGAAAAATCTTTTTTAACTACGGCAACCGGCGACGCCAAAACTATGATTGATTCGCCGTTCAAAAGCCGCGTCAAAATTTCAAGGCGCCGTGCTTTTCGCTCAAGTCCCACTATACCTGCGCGGACGCCGAATAAATCTGCTTCGGGAAATTCCACAACTTCTACGTTCGGCAGAAATTCTTGCAAGTCGGACTGCCACGCGGGAATTTTTTCTTTATCGGCAATGATTATGGTAGGGCGGGGATTTTTTTTCAGCGCCGCCGCAATTACCGCAACTTTCGCCGTGCTTGAAAGTCCCAAAATTGAAAAGTCATCTTGCCGCGAAAATTTTTCTATTACTGCAGAAATTTCTTTGTCACTTGAAATTAATTCTAAGATTTTGTCCATAAAAAAGCCGCTATCCCTCCTTATTAGATCTATGGATCGATAGATCGATGG
>JAFTEG010000364.1 GCA_017453765.1 Selenomonadaceae bacterium | reverse complement strand
TACCCGCCGGAACTTCAAGGCGCATACCGAAATTAAAATCCAACTTCACGCCGTCAATGCCGGTGGGAATTGCGTCAGATATCGGCGCGTTAAAGTACGTCTCGTCGTCAAAGTGCGACTTTATCACCGAGCGAAACAGATTTTGTACGTCGGCAGTGGCAAGCAGATTTTTATCTTTTAAGTCGACGAGATTTTTTTCTGTCACGTCGAGCAACGGCGAAAGGTAATCTTCAATGTTTCGCGCGCAGAAGAAAAATGTTTTCAAAGTTTAAACCTCTGTTAGCTGTTAGCCGGTAGCTTGTAGAAATTAATTCTAACCTTTACATTCTTAATCCTTAATCCTTAATCCCCTACAGTCTGCCTTCAATTCTCTCGTCAACAATCTGCCGCATAACTTCAAGATTCGGCAATTCGCCGGTAAAAAGTCGGTACGCCTCCTTGCCCTGCAAAAGCAACATCGGCAAGCCCGGAAATGCGGGATAACCTAATTCGGCGGCGGTCTTTAAAAGTTTTGTCTGAATCGGATTGTAAACCACGTCGTAGACAAGAGCACCGTCCGGCAAAAGTTTCAAGTCAACCGGCGGCATTTCGTCGACACTGGGAAACATTCCAAGCGGCGTCGTGTTAATCAAAATATCTGCGCGTTTCATTGAGTAAATAAAATCTTCCGTCGTCCATTCGGTGCCTTGAACATTGCCGTAAACCATAAAATCACCGGCAAGTTTTTTTGCACGTTCAAGACTTCGAGCGCCGATAGTTATGGAATTGGCGCGGCGTTTGCAAAATCCCCATACCACTGCGCGAGCCGCGCCGCCTGCACCTAAAATTACGGCGTTGCAACCGTCCGGCACAAAGTCCGCTTCACGCAGTGACGCCAAAAATCCCGTGACGTCCGTGTTGTAGCCGGTCAACATGCCGCCGTCATTTACAACGGTATTAACCGCGCCACAAACCACCGCGTCCGCGTCCACCGCGTCAAGGTATGAAATCACGTCAGTTTTATGCGGAATCGTCACGTTAAAGCCGCGAAAGTTCAGCCCCTTCATGCCGTCGACCGCCAGCATAAGCCGCCCCGAACGCACGGGGAAAGGTATGTAGTTGTAGCAATGAAAGCCCGCGTCCTTGAATGCCGCCATGTACATTTTCGGCGAAAATGAATGACCGATTGGCCAGCCGATTATTCCAAAATTTTTTATTTCAGTGGATCTCAAATTTATTTCACCTTTCTTTCAAAAGTTATTTGCCGAGATTTTTTAATTTTTTTTCACAGTAATTCAAATACTCATGCCAAAAAGTTACAACGCGCGTACCGTAAGTTATCCTGCGCTTGGTTAATTCCTCAATCAATTTTTTATCAATATCATCACGCGGCGTTATCAGCAGGTGCGGCGTTCGCTCCAATTTTAAATCTTGAATCAAAATATCTTGCTCATCTTCGTTGTAGAAAAAAATTTCGTCGCTTAAATTGGAATTTTCAAGAATCAGCCGCGCAAAAATCCTCATTGCAACGGGGTTACGAATCACGCGAATGGTGGCGTACCGATTTTTTAAAAGATATTTTAAAACAGATTCGTCGCGCTGAAGTCTGCGAATCAAGCGTTTACAGGCGTGAATTGTTAAATTTTGCCGACACAATGAAAAGGACAGACTCTGAAGTTGTTCGCGCAACGGCTTTAAATCATAGCCGAATTTTAAAAACGTGTCTACATAAAAATTCGCATCGGCTTTGTACCAGTCATGACAGCCGAAAGGCAACGCGCCGCCGTTTTTATTTACAAACCTGCGCGGAAGAACCTCTACAGAAAATTTGTACGCGGTTTTAAGCGGAGCGACTTTAAATTCGTCAGGGTACAAAATGCCGCAAAGTGCGAAAAGATTATCTTCAGGCGCGGACGACTTTGGCGAAAAAATATTCGTATGGTTAAGAATCAAATTATAAAATTTCGTGACATTGCGAAGTGAAAAGCTGCCGTTGCCTCCACCGATTTTGTACTGCTTGCCGTTAAAGTCCACTTTTCGCAAAGGATACCACGCCGCGCCGATATAGTCATAGCCGAGCGAACAAAAATATTCCAGCATGTCAGAAAATACAAAGGCGTCAAGCTGATAAATCAAAATGTATTCGTACGCAAAAAACGCCTTGTAAAAAAGCGGGTGTTTCATCAAAATATTGTACGTGCCGACACTTTGAAAAAATTGCGGCGGAAAATAATAAAGTCGACAACCAGCCATAAGGTAGTTGCATTTCAAACCTTCCGGCGCCACGAAAATTACTTGGTACTTGCCTAAAATTTTTTGAACCTGCGCGAGAGAAATTTTTTCAAGTTCGTTCAGCCTTTCCTTGTAAATCGGAATGACAACGGCGGCATTGACCGGCATTAACTACACTTTCCTTTCAAATATTTTACGCGCGAATTTTATAATAAAATTCTAATCTCGGCAACAAAATTTGAAAACGTCGCGCGAAGTTGTATCCTCCGCAATTTCCACATTATAATTTAGCTTGTCAAATTCCGCCTTCAACATTTCGGCAAGCGCGTGAACAACGGGAAATTCCGTAGCAAAATGTCCCGCGTCAATCACATGAATTTTACTTTCAACGGCACTTTGAGCCTCGTGATATTTAACGTCGCCGGTAACAAAAGCGTCCGCGCCGTGAAATTTTGCCGTGCCGATAAATTCACTGCCCGCGCCGCTGCAAAGTCCGACCTTCTCAATCATAAAGTCACCGGCTTTAACCAGTCGCACGTCAACATTTAAAGCCTTCGCAACGTGACGCGCAAAATCCTCCGCCGTCATTTTTTCGGCAAGGTAACCGATTCGACCGAGCGAATTTTCTTCGTCAAAAGGTTTCACGTCGTGCAGTCCAATTTTTTCTGCAAGTACGTCATTGACGCCGCCTTCCGCCGAATCAAGGTTTGTATGCGCGGCAAAAACGGCGATATCATTTTTTATCAGCGTTGCAAGTTTATGACCAAGCGGCAAGTCGGTACGAAAATTTTTTACAGCGCGGAAAATTACGGGGTGATGCGCTATAATTAGATTCGCGCCGAAATCGACGGCACTTTCTACGGTTTCGTCCGTAACGTCAAGACAGACAAAAACTTTATCGACTTCCGCCGCAAAACTGCCGACCAAAAGTCCGGGATTGTCCCACTCTTCTGCAAGTTGGCGCGGCGCAATGCGATTCATAATTTCGGCAATGCTTTGAACTTTTACTTTCTTCAAAATAATTTTCCTTTCATATTAGATTGCTATTCTACTATCGATCTAGTCACTATCGATCTAGTCACTATCGATCTAGTCACTATCGATCCATTGATCTATCGATCTATCGATCTAAACGGAGCTGATTAAATGCAAATATTAACTGTCGATATCGGCGGCACTTTTATAAAATACGCCGTAATGAATGAAGTCGCGAAAATTGGTAAGCGCGGCAAAATCCCTGCGCCGAATGATACGCGTGAAAATTTTTTTAACGCGATTAGTAAACTCTACCAAAGTTGCAACGCGGAAGGTATAGCGCTTTCAATGCCGGGCGTTATTGATTCTGCGCGTGGTGTTTGTGTAAAAAGCGCGGCGTTCGGTTTCAATGACGGCTGTAATATTGTCCATGAACTCGGCGAAATTTGCAAGTGCCGCGTCACGATTGAAAACGATGCACGGTGCGCGGCGTTGGCGGAGGCGAAATTCGGCGCACTTGCCGACGTTGCGGACGGCTTTGTAATGGTTTTCGGCACGATGATAGGCGGCGCCTTCGTCGAAAATAAATCCATACGCAGGGGCTTTAACAATTCCGCCGGCGAAATTTCTTTTACCGGCTCCGGCAGTGGAAAAATTTTCAGCGCTGAATGCAGTGTCCCCGCACTTTTGCAAGGGTACGCGCAGATTAAAAATTTGTCAACAGAAAACGTAAGCGGCGAAGATTTTTTCCGTGCCGTGAGTGAAAATGAAAAAGACGCGCTTGCCTGCCTTGACAGGTTCACGCGCCGTATTGCCGAGAGGATTTTTGATATTCAGCTGATTATCGACGTTGCCAAGTTCGCGATTGGCGGCGGTATCAGCGCTCAAAAAATTTTTATCGATTCGATTCGTGACAATTTGAAAAAAGTTTATGCCGCGTCGCCGATTGAGTTTAATCGCGTCGAGGTGGTGCCGTGTAAATTTTTGAATGACGCAAATTTAATCGGCGCTCTTGTACACTACCTGCGCGATTCATAAACTTTAGCGTACCGTTACATAAGCCTTAACGTGCCGATTCATAAGCTTTCTACCTGCGCGATTCGTAAGCCTTAACGTACCATTCATACATTGGCGGCAGAGTTTCTTCCAAAGTTTTTTCCGCCTTAAAGCCGGTCAATGAAAAAAGTTTTTCGGTATTGGGACAACGCCGCATTACGCAACCTGCAGGCGCAGGGTGAATTTCAATTTTCGGCTTGTAGCCCGCAATGTCCAACACCAACTTCAGCAAGTCGATAATTTTAATTTCGCGTGAACTGTTGCCGATATGTACAATTTCGCCGTTGCATTTTTCGCTGAGCATTACAAGTTCCGTCGCTTTAACCGCATCTTCAACCGCGCAGAAAGCCCGCGTCTCTTCGCCGCCGAATATCGGGAAGGGATTGACCTTTTCATAAACGCGCTTGAAAAATTCCGGCAGGACGTGATCATAACCCATACGAATGCCGTAGACGTTATGGTAGCGAATAATTTTAAACGGCACGCCGACCGTGCGGCAATAATTCACCGTCAAAAGTTCGCCCGCAATTTTACTGCCGCCGTACGACCAGCGCGGATTCATCACGTCATCTACTACAAGCGGCATATTTTCAGCGCTCGGAATAAATTCAGGACGCTCATGCAAAAAATTATTCACCGCGCCTGCATAAGCTTCAGACGACGACGAAAATAAAAGCGCGCCGCAATTTTCCTTGTTGCACCATTCCAAAATATTCATAAGCGACAAAATGCCGACGCGCAGAACTTCATACGGACGCTCATAAAAATTTTTGGTACCGTTAATCGCGGCAAGGTGGTAAATTTCATTATACCTTCCGTGCAGTTTGGCGTAAAAATTTTTCGCCGTCAAATCCTCTTTCAAAAAAATCACGTTGTCACGCGAAATAAGCTTTTCAAACATTTCATCGGACGTGCCGCGCGCGTGATTGTCGATAATCGTCACTTCGGTATCACGCTGACTTGCCAAGTGCGCCGCCAAATGATAGCCGATAAATCCACTGCCGCCCGTTACAATTATGCGTCTCATTGCGCCGCCTCCCCGTCAATCAGCAAATTTCCAATCGTGCAGTAATTTTTAAAATTGCCGTCACGAATTTTTTTGCAAACCTGCCACACGTCAAGCACTGTTAAATTTAAATTCGACGGTAAAAATTCTTCGTAGCGCTTATGGTTCGTCAACACCAAAAGTGCCGCCGCGCCGTCGCAAGCTTGATTTAAATCCGTGAAGACTTCGCCGAGATTTAATTTCGCCATTTCGGAAGGGTACGCGGTAAAGTCATGAAGTCTTACACTGTACCCCCCCCCTTTTGCAGTTTGCGTGCTATGTTTACCGACGAGGAGCCGCGCAGATCTGAAGTTTCCGGACGACCTTTGAAAGCCATGCCCGACAATACCAGCGGCTTGTTTGAAGAGTTTTCAACGTGCCGCGTCACCCAATCGACTACAACGTCTTCCAACGATTCGCTGATTTTCCGCGCAGTCAAAATAAATTTTTTACTTTCAGACTCCGGCATATTGTTCGTTAAAATGTATGCGTCCTTTTCAAGACACGGACCCGCAACAAAGCCGGGCGAAAGTATACCTGCGCGGGAGTAGCCGGAATTGGCAAGTTTTATCACGTCAGCGCCGTTTACGCCGAAACTCTGTGCCGCCAAACAAAACGCGTTGCCAATCGCAAAAGTTATGTCGCGGTACGTGTTGCAGTAAAGTTTGGCAAGCTCCGCTTCTTCAAGACTGTTTGCCGCCAACACGGTAGAAGTAATTTTGCCAAAAAGTTGCGTGCATTTTTCAAGCGCCGTTGAGTTGTTGCCGCTTACAATCTGCGGTAAATTTTTCAATTCATCAAGCGCCTTGCCTTCAACTGTACGCTCAGGACACATACCGACAAAAATTTCTTCCGCGCTTTTACCGGTAAGTTCAGCCAACAGCGGCAAAATAATTTTTCGCGTCGTCCCCACAGATACGGTTGACCGCAGAATTACAACTTGACTGCCGTCATAAACATTTGAAATTTAACGCACGGCGCTTTCTATCGCGTCAAAATTCGGCGTCTTTGAATTTTCACGCAGTGGCGTCCCTACCGTGATAATGAACGCGTCAAATTTTTTATCGGCGGGAAAATTGTCGACGCAGAAAAAATTTTTATTGTTGTGAACTTCGATTAACTCATTTAATCCCGTCTCATGAAAATGCGCGCGATTATTTTTCAGCGCCGCTTTAATGTCAGGATTAATCTCCGTGCCGAAAACTTCAATGCCGCTGTCCGCCGCCGCAACTGCCAAAGTCAAGCCGACGTAGCCTAACCCTACAATTCCTATTCGCATAAACTTCACCTCAATATTTTTTCAAGTCCGATTCAACCATAATTTTTACCAGCTCTTTAAACGAAATTTCACGC
>JAFTEG010000363.1 GCA_017453765.1 Selenomonadaceae bacterium | reverse complement strand
TCTGCAAAAGTTAATTTTGGTAAATCTTTTAATTCCATAGGCTAATCCTCTATCAAGACATACCCGCGCAATTTGTCTTGTACCAATTCAATCTCGGCAACCGGCTTTAATATGCCGTCCAGCGTTTCTTCCTTCGTTTGTTCGTAAATGACACGTGTTACACGTGCGCGGGGTTCAAATTTGTTTACTGCCTCCACGATAGCCGCCGTGATTTTTGCCGTCACTACCGATATCGGCAAGTCTAAAATTTTTCTGTCGGTGCCAAAATCTCTATCGAGCGGGACTTCGCCCTTTACCGTCATAAGAATTGTCTTGACATTCTGAATCACTTCTTCAAATTCTGTTTCCGGCATTAAAACTATTTCCGATAAATCTGTTGTAACACGAATCACTTTTGCCGCCCTTGCCTTTCTGCCGAATTATGCTATAATCTACCCAACTTCTTTAATGGATTAATTTCATTAGCAGAAAAGGCGGCTTGTAGGATAGCCGCCTTTTTTGTTGGGTATTTATTACGTAACTTCTTTAGTGATTAATTGTCATTGCCGTTTTAAGCCGTTTTCAGCGCCGCCTAGTAGTCTTTGTATGTCAACCCGCCTATCGCGCGTCTACGGGCATTCTACGAAGTTTACAAGCCTTTCTGATTAGCGCCATTTCAAAACCAAATGTCTTTAGCAATTTCAGCGTCGCTGTCGGCAACTTCGGCAATCGGCGGGATATCGGCAGGGATATCGGCAGGGAAGGTAAAGGTTTCTTCGCCGCGTTCAATCGCCGACGCAAGTTCGCGAATTGCCGCCTTGAACTGTTTCACCGTGCTGTACGTGCCTAATTCAAATGCTCCCGCTGAAAGTAAGATGCCACTACTTTCTACGCCCATACACGCATAAATGCTGTACTCGTCCGAACAATGCTTGCCGCCATAAGCGCCGACCAGTGTCATATTTTTAAACTTAACATTACGCCGTATCCAGCGTGTCAAATTTTGCTCCTCTTCGTTTATGACGTCGATAATATTCAAACTTGCCTTATTAATTGCCTTCAATTTCTTTTCAAGCTCTTCAATCTGCTTTTCAATTTCAGCCTTTGATGCTTTTAAATTGGCGTATTCTTCCACATTTGCTTTAATTTTCGCGTCAATATCTGCGTCCGTTGCGTCCTCATCAATCACCGGAATTACCGCAACTGCCGTGTCAATCGTCGCATAGCCGCCTGCAATGTTTACGTCCTCTGCGAAGTTTTGAATTTCAAACGTCACGGGAATATTTTCAATCGCTTTATCTGCCGCATTTACCGCGTTAAGCAAATTAGCCGTTGTGAAGTCGTTCGCTGAGTTAAGCTCTACCATAGCCGCTACACTTGCGTCTACCGCGTCTGCACTGCCGCCGATATCGTCAATCGCGTCAGTCAGCTTACGGTTGGCAATTTCGTTTTCAAGCGCCGCTACATCGCGGTCGTACGATTCTTTTTCAAGCCTGAACTGCCAAAGTTTATCTTCCGCCTGCGCAATTCTAGCGTAGCAATTTTTGATGATGTCAATGCAAACCGCCATATATTCATCTGTGTTAGGCGTGAAGAATTTAAGCGACGCCAATTCTTTTTCAAGCTTTTCAACTTCGGCGTTGTTTTCTGCCGTGACGTTTTCAACTTCCGCCGTTTCTTCTTCGTAGTCGCCGTTCGCGATAGCAACAAATTCTTCAACCGTCAAGCCGTAGTTTTTGAGAATCTCGGCAACGTCCTTTTGGCTGACTTTGTGCCAATCAACCGCTTGGACATTTTTGTACACCTTTTCGCCACGTGCGCAATTTACTTTGCGTTTTACGTAATACGTGCCGTAAACTTCAAATTGCTTGCGGTTGCCGTTAAAATAAACCGTGACGCGGTTGTTTTCGGCGTTGGTGGCTTTTTCGTAAGCGTCCAACTTTGCTTTGCTAATTGTCATCATTTTCACTTTCTCCTTAACTTCTGCCGTGTCAACCGGCGGGTCTACCAATTCGTCATCGTCATC
>JAFTEG010000362.1 GCA_017453765.1 Selenomonadaceae bacterium | reverse complement strand
GTTAGGGGCTAGGGGCTAGATGTTAGCTGATATGAAAGGAAATTTAAAATGAGAAAAATTTTTACGGCGATAATGTTTTTATTCGCGTTCACGCTTATGACGACGGCGCACGCGGAAAATTGGGTAAATCTCGGCGCTGATAATTTCGGCGACCAATTTTTTATTGACGCAGATTCGGTGACACTGAAAAGCACGGAAGGCGACGTTAAAACTTTTCATGCCACTTTTAAAACCGAATTTACCGACGAATGGCGCGAAGCCGCTAAAAATCCCGCGCATTATGTAATTTCTGTCTGCGCCTTTAACAATAAGGACGGCAAAAAATTTATTGCCGGCGTCTCTTCAAAAATCTACGGCGCGGACGGCTTAATCGGTTCCGACGACGATAAATCCCCTTGGCAAGAAATTCCGCAAGGCAGTATCGGCGAAGTTATGTTTGACAACGCGTTAAAATATTTGAAATAGTGAGTAGTGAGTAGTTAGTAGTGAATTTTGGAGGTGTTGACGATGAAAAAAATTTTTACGGCGCTGATATTTTTATTCGCGTTTACGCTTGTCAGTACGGTACACGCCGAAAATTGGCGTTACGCTACGGTGAACGCTTACGGCACGTGGTACATTGATTCAGATTCGCTTACGATTATAAAAGATGCCGACGGCGAATTTATTTTCTACACGCTTGTCAAGCAGGAACCTTCTGCACAGTCACGTAGCAGCAATAAGAATGTGGCGTACACCATTTTTCGCGAAGAATTTAAACTTAGCGACGGCGTGAAATATTTTCGTGTAGGCGCCACGACGAACTACACTTTTGACGGCGAAGCCCATTCAGATCCGGTTGAGACGTTTGACTGGGACATTATCCCTGAAAACAGTGCCGTCAACTCCATGTATAACACGGCGTACAGATTTTTACAGCGCGATTAATCTTAAATGAGTCAGCACGATTAAAAAATGAGAATTGCAATTTTGGCGGTGACGGCTGAAGGTCACGAATTGGCAAAAAAAATTTCCGCTTTTACCGGCGGAAAAATTTTTATTAAAGGGCGCGATTTCGACAGCATGAAAAACTTTGTCGCGGAGATTTTCACGAAGTTCGACGCGCTTATTTTTATTTGTGCGACGGGAATTGCCGTGCGTATGATTGCCCCGCACATTGTCAGCAAGCTTAGCGACCCTGCGGTTATCGTGCTGGATGAACGCGGGCAAAACGTTATCAGCCTGCTAAGCGGACACGTAGGTGGCGCCAACGATTTAACGCTGAAAATTTCCGCGCAGATTGACGCCAACCCCGTTATCACTACGGCGACCGATGTCGAAAAAAAATTTGCCGCTGATAATTTTGCCGCACGGCTGGGACTTTTGCCGGAACCTAAAGACGCGATTAAGGCGATTAACACGGCGATTCTGCGCGGCGAAGAAATTTTTCTTACGGCAGGTAACGTGAGACTGAATTTGACGCCGAAAAATTTAATCTGCGGTATTGGTTGTAAGCGCGGCACTTCAGCGGAAAAAATTTCCTCTGCCGTCGACGCCGCTTGTAAAATTATCAATCAACCGCGCGAAAGGATTAAACTCTTTGCAACGGTTGACGTTAAGCGCGATGAAGTCGGCTTGCTTGACTTTGCAAAAGAGTTCGGACGCGAGATAAAATTTTTCACTGCCGCCGAACTTGCCGCGAAAGTTTTGGAATATAAATTGGACGAGTCGGAATTTGTGAAAAAAAATATCGGCGTCGGAAATGTCTGCGAGGCGGCGGCTTTGTGCTGTAGTAGCGGAAAATTCGCGTTGCCGAAAACCAAATTTGACGGCGTAACCGTAGCTTTACTTTGGGAAGAAAATTTATGAAATCATTAAGCATTAGAGGTTGTGCCGATTGAAAAAATCATTACGCATTACGCATTACGCCTTACGCATTGTCGAAGACATTCAAACGGTGATGTGGCGGGATTGGGTGGTACTGCGCCGCCGCTTGAAAAAATTCATCTTGTCGCGGCTTGTGACGCCGGTGCTTTACCTTGTGGCATTTGGCTGGGGACTGGGACGAAGTATCACGCCGGAAAGCGGCACGTACTTAGATTTTCTCGTACCCGGCATAATCGCGCTGAATACAATGAATGTCAGCTACATGAGCGCCACGACGGTACACGCGGAAAAAATTTATCATAAGAGTCTTGAAAATTATTTATCGGCGCCGATTGAGCCTGCCGCCTTCGTCACGGGAAAAATTTTATCGGCGGTAATTCGTGCATTCATATCGACGGCATTAATTTTAGTTATCGCAGTATTGTTCGACGCGAAGTTAAATTTTTTGGCGGACGTTGCGTCGGTAATTGAATTTTGCGCCGTGATATTTTTGAACTCGGCAATATTCGCGGCGGTAGGATTCTGCGCGGCAATGTACGTGAAAACTTTTGAAGAGTTATCGCAGGTCAACACGTACTTTTTAATGCCAATGTCATTTTTGTGCGGGACATTTTTTTCAACGTCGCAACTGCCCGCCGCCGTACGAATTTTTATAGAAATTTTGCCGCTGACTCATACAAGCGAAATGCTACGTCACGGCATAAATTTTACGTCGCTGGCAGTTTTAATTTTGTACGCGCTGATTCTTACAAAAATTTCTTGCAACGCCTTCAACCGGCAAATGTCTTGACGCTGAAAATTTTCGTGCCGCTCATTTAACAAGGCAATGATTTAATCGTGGTGCGAAAGGACGCTTGTAATTGTCGTCATCATCTGCGTCACGTCAAGCGGCTTTGCAACGTGGTCATTCATACCGGCATCTTTGGCATTTTGTACGTCCTCTGCAAAGGCGTTCGCCGTCATTGCGATAATCGGTATTGAAGAAAGTTGCGGGTCCGGCAGTGCGCGTATCGCCTTCGCCGCCTCGTAGCCGTTCATAATCGGCATTTGTATATCCATTAAAATCAGCTGAAATTCGCCGGGCTTAGACGCGGCGATTTTTTCTACCGCAACTTTACCGTTCTCCGCAGTTTCAATCTGAAAGCCGAACTCGTCCAAAATCAGCGTGGCAATTTCGCGATTGACTTCAATGTCCTCAACCAAGAGCAATTTAATTTTTGAAAAATCAATTTCAGATTCCGCGTTGTCGGCGGGATTTTCTTCAACTTCCGGCTCGTCCTCCGCAATGGGAAAGCTGACATTGACTGTAAATTCCGTACCCTTGCCAAATTCCGTTTCAACGTCAATTGACCCGTGCATAAGGTCGACAATGCTTTTAGTTATCGCCATACCCAAACCGGTGCCTTGAATGTTGTTTACCGTGCGGTCGCGCGTGTACGCTTCAAAAACTTTTTCGGCAAATTCCGGCGTCATACCCATACCGGTATCCTTGACGCGCAGTTCATAAAAGCCGTTAGTATCATTACCGCCTTTTTGCGCAAGCGTCACGGTGACACTGCCGCCGCTCGGCGTGAATTTAAAAGCGTTGCTGATTAAATTAAGTAAGACGCGGTTCAATCGGTTTTTGTCGCACATAACCGTTTTGTTCGTGATATTTTCGGCGTTGACGGTGTAGGAAATATTTTTCGTCTGCATTTGCGTAATGAAGAGGTCGTAAACTTCATTCATAATTTTGACGAGATTAAATTTTTCAATTTCCAATTCCATTTTGCCGTTTTCAATGCGGCTCATTTCCAAAATATCATTTATCAGCGCCAAAAGGTGATCGCTGGACGCCTCGATTTTCGTGAGATAATCTTTCACGGTATCGGACGCGCCCTTTTCTTTTTTCGCCAAATTCACGTAGCCGATAATCGCATTCATCGGCGTACGAATGTCGTGACTCATATTGAAAAGGAAAGTGCTTTTCGCCTTATTGCTCTGCTCCGCCTCAACCTTTTTAATTTCCATAAGCTTTTCGCGCTTATTCATCATGTTGTAAATGCTGAACATGATAGCCAACGTGATAACAAGCAGAGTCATTTGCAAGGCGTTGAAAGTTGTCAATGAAAAGCTTACATGCTCCATTTGTCCGGCAAGATAATATTCGGCGTCGGCTTGTTCGCGCGGGTTAAGCATCGCGCCGTGTTCCTTTAACTCCTCAAGGTAGTACGCATTCAAATTATTCAGCACGGTTTTTGTCGTGTCATGCGTAGATTGACGCAGCCACATTGTTGACGTGAAGAAAATTAAAAACAGTAACGCCATCCATGCAATGGTTGACTTGCCGAAATGATTTTTCTTGTCCTTCTGAAAAATGTAGCGAAAGACTATAAAGCCAAGCACGCTCCAACCCATAAGCATTATGTACGATTCGGCGGACATTGCGTTTATCGCCCAGAAATTCGGTATCATAAAGTACAGGAAGAATATCACGGAGGTAACCATGCCGATTAATCCCGTAACCTGCACCTTTTTATTGCCGTCATTCTTTGCAAGAAAAAATGCCACGCCGGACGCATAGGCGTAGGCGATAGTTGCGCCTACCGTGTTTACGTCGACAATCCAGCCTATTGCCGTGCGACCGAGAAAAGGTATCGGCAGTGACATCAGCATTAAAAACATAAAAACATTTTTCGGCGTCTTGTACTTGCCGAGTTGCTTTAACTTATTCGCAATGACGTCATCACGTGCTACGGCGTAGATAAGTCGACTTGCCGCGATTGAGTTGCCGACAAGACCGGTTATAACCGCCGCGATTAACGTCAATGCCAATACCGCCATGCCGCCGTCGCCTAAAAGTGAATGTACCGCAAAAAAGGTAGGCAGTCCCGCGTAGCCGTTCAAGTGATTTATGTCGGCGATATACTCAACCCAAGTGGGATAGCCTGCAGGAAGTACCGACGCCGCCATTATTGCAAGAAAAATGTACGCCAACGCGCTTGTAATTACCGCAATGAAAAGTATGGAAAAAGATTTTGTCACGGAAAATTTAAATTCTTCGGTTGAGTGCGAGATAGATTCAAAGCCGACAAATGCCCAAGGGGATAAAACCGCTATGCCGAAGATTGCGCCAAGTGGAGTATCGGCAGGCGAAAACAGCGGTTCAAAGTCAGAAATATTTCCGCCGTGTGCATTCATTGCCGCGCAGAAACCTACCGTGACGCCGATAAAAAGTATAAAAGCCGCGACGGTTTGAACGTACGCCACAACCTTGCCGCCGCGAATACATATAAAATTGCAAAGCCATATCGTGCCGAGTGACAGCAACGCTTCACCTATGTAAACGTCGTAGCCGGCAATTTTATATAGGTGACCGAATTGAAAAACGTCACCCATTAAATTTCGGAAGACCAATGGTATTGCCGTTGCATTCGCCCAAGTTATAGCGATATAAGCCATGACTAAAAACCACGCGCTTAAAAAGCCGTGATCGTAGCCTAAAACATTTTTTGCATATGAATACGTTCCGCCGGCTTCGGGATAGCGGTTCATCATGTAATGGTAGTTGTAGCCGATTACCAGCATGACCAATGCGCCGACAGCCATACCCAGCGCCGTACCCAAAGGTCCCGCTATCGGCAAAAAAGTTGTACCCGGCATTACGAAGGCGCCCCAGCCTACCGCGCAACCGAATGATAACGCCCAAATATTTATCGGTGACAAGTACTTATTCAACCTCGAATCATTTATTACTACATGTTCTGCTTTATGATTTTCTTCTGTTTGCATTTATATTCCTCTCCCGCACGAACGGGCAGTAATTACCAAAAAAAAATTTACTAAGCATTATAGCAAATTCATTTTGCATAGGGAAGTAATTTTGAAAGGCGTCAATAATTTATTTTGATAAGTTGACGAATATCAAAAGGTTACTAATATCAAAAGCGCGGCAGGGTAAATGCCGCATTGACAAAAAAATTTTTATACCATAAAATTCGCGTCAATATCTTTTGTCGGTTGTATAACTTAAGTTTAAAGGATAGGATTTTGTGAATGACATTGTAATAAAGGCGGAGCACCTTTCAAAAATTTACAAGATTTATGAAAATGACATTGACCGCTTGAAAGAGACGTTTCACCCTTTTCATAAGCGTTACAGCAAAGATTTTTTTGCACTGCAGGACGTGAGCTTTGAAATTCGGCGCGGCGAAAATGTCGGACTTGTAGGCAAAAACGGCGCGGGTAAATCCACGCTTTTAAAAATGATAACCGGCGTGCTTACTCCAAGCGGCGGCACTTTGCAAGTAAACGGGCGTATCGCGTCACTTTTGGAATTGGGCGCGGGCTTTAATCCCGACATGACCGGCATTGAAAATATTTATATGAACGGTCTTTTAATGGGACAGTCACGCGATGAGATGAATGATAAAATTGATGACATTGTTGCCTTTGCGGATATCGACGACTTTGTAAAACAGCCGGTTAAAACGTATTCGTCCGGCATGTTCGCGCGGCTTGCCTTTGCAGTCAACGCATTTTTGGAGCCGGACATTTTGATAATTGACGAGGCGCTAAGCGTAGGCGATTCGTTTTTTCAGAGCAAGTGCATGGACAAAATGCGAAAGATGATTGAAAGCGGCGTCACGGTTTTATTTGTCAGTCACGACACTTACGCCGTGAAAAATTTATGCGAACGCGCCTTTTACCTGCATGCGGGCAAGCTGATTATGGACGCGCCGGCTAAAGACGTGATTGAGGTTTATCGCAACGAAATTGTCAGAATGCGGCGTGAACTTATCGGCGAAGACGCGGACAAAGTTGCCACGTTAATCGAGGAAGCTAAACTTTCGCAAGCAGACGATGACACGAAGGATTTTAACATACCGACGGACGCCGAAAGTTTATCACGCGGCAAAGAAATTTTTGAAAAAAATGCCACGTACAATAGGGTACAGGACGGTCGCGCAGAGTTGATTAACGTCCAGCTGATGAATTTGGACGGCGAAATTATCAGTGACGTAATGTTTGCGCAGGAAGTCATTTTGCGAATGGTTGTGAAGTTCAACCAAAATATTGAATGTCTCGGCATGGCTTATCACATTCGCAATGCAACGGGCATTGACTTGATTTATACTGATTCGCGCTTTAATAAGACGAAGGCGATTTTTGACGGCAAGCGCGGCGAAATTTACACGATTGACTGGAAATTTAAAGTCGAACTGCGGCAGGAGATGTACGACATTGCCTGTGTAGTTTCGACGCCGATTGACGATAAACTTATGGACGCGAATATTTGTGACTACGTTCCCTGCGCGTTGCAGTTTAACCTTGTAAGTCCCGACGTTTATTCGACAATGGTTGGCGGCTACGTGCATTGGCACAACGATTTAAAAATTAATCGCGTGACAAATGCTTAGACGCTTAAAAAATTAATCGCATGAAAAATTTAATCACATTACAAGTATTTAAAAGCTAAAAAATTAATCGCGTGAAAAATTAATCGCGTGAAGAGTGCTTTAAAAATTTTTTCGCTGACATAAGGCAGGCGTTGAAGAAATGCAATTACGTGGAGCGCTGATGTTACTCGGCGCGTCTTTTTTTTGGGGAACAACTTTCGTCGCGCAGATGAGCGGCATGGACGGCTTGGGACCTTTTTCATACGCGGCGGCGCGATATTTTATCGGCGTCTTGGCATTAACTGCCGTGTTATGGTTTACGCGGCGGCAACGTGCTAAGGAACGACTTCAAAACCGGTACGGACGCGGCTTTTTGACGGGGCTTTTAATCGGCATAAGCTTATTTGCGGCAAGTTCATTTCAGCAAGTGGCAATGCTCTACACTACGGCAGGCAAGGCGGCGTTTATCACCTGCCTTTACATAATTTTCGTGCCGCTGGTCTCTGCATTAATCGGCAAAAAAATACGCACCGAAAATTGGATCGGCGCGTTTCTCGCGATAACGGGATTATATTTTTTGGCGATTAGTGAAGAGTTCAGCGTAAATTTCGGCGACGTACTTTTGTTAATCGGCGCATTTTTTTGGAC
>JAFTEG010000361.1 GCA_017453765.1 Selenomonadaceae bacterium | reverse complement strand
CGACTTGACGCTTAACGTGAATATGTCACGTTGCAGTGGCATTGATACGACTGACGCAAGCGGCGCGCTTGAAAATAATATCAGCCCCTTTGATGTCACAATTTCGCACGAGCTGACGCATTCCGTAATGCAGGCGAATATCGCGCACTTCAGTGAGTTGCCGGGCTACTTCAAAGAAGGTTCGGCGGATCTTACCGGCGGCGGTGACAGCACCTATGCAAATATGCGCACGCTTTTAAGAAACGGCACGTCGACTTTAAAAGGCGTTTACGCAGGCTACTACTCTTCGCAGTACGATTACGCGGCGGGTTTTATGCTTCTGCGCTACCTTGACAAAACTACCAATGACACCTTCGGCAAAGACGTTGTTCAAGTCATGAAAGATTTGATGACGTACTTAGCCGCGAATGGCGGTAAGCAGTCAAGCTACGACAGCGCGATTTACCATGCGTCGAACGGAATTTTTTCTGATGAAGACGATTTAATTTCAAGTTTCGCTAACGCGGTTGACAGCTACGACATAAGCAGTGACGATGACGCCGACAGCTTTTTAAAATCGATTGCCGACATTGACGTAGGCGAATGGGTTAAAACGAATGAACAGACTGTCACTGAGGGCAACACGACGCGTACGACGTGGACAAATGTTTGGGACGTTGGCGACAGCGGAGCGATAACCGGCTACGACGCGGGCGGCGGCTCTTATAAAACCTACACGGACGTTGTACCGGAAAGTACAGAGCCTTCAAGCTGGGTACTGCCTTCGTCCGACTACACCTACAAAGGCTTGACCATGATTTTTCCCGATGAATATCTTGCGCCTTCCACTTCAACTGTCTACGTTTACAGCGGCGGCTATCAAACCATTTCCGGCTATGAAGAGGGCGACCAAATTAATCTCAACTGCAATTATCAAGGCATTGACTTGAACGGCGACAGTTTTTATATCAATTCGAGCAACGGGCAACTTGAAATTCAAAATGCGCGTGATAAATTTATCAGCTACGGTTTTGCAAACGGTGACCTTGCCGCGTATTCGTACGTTGCGTCGAACGGCGGCACGATTGACGGCAGAAGTAAAACCGGCGCCGTTGAAATTATGATTGGAATGGATCACGCGTCGAATATAATTTACGCAAACGACGTCGGCTCAAGTCTTTGGGGCGGTAACGGCGGCGCTGATACTTTGGTAGGCGGCGGCGGTTACGACGAATTTTTCTTTGCAATGGGAAGTGGCATTGACGCGATTCAAAATGCCGGTGACAATGATATTGTGAACCTTCTCGGCGTCACGTTGGGACAAATTTCAGCGGCGGAAATTACCGGCAACGGCGTGAATTTAAACTTTGCGGACGGCGGAAGTCTGCGCGTCGAAGGCACTTCAAATGTCGGCTACCGATTGGAAGGCGTGACGTACGCGGCTAATCATTCTACGCGTGAATGGTACGTGAAGTAGCGCAGGTTTTTAAAAATGAAGAAAATAAAAATTACCGTGATAAAAAAGACGTGTCACCAAGATTTGATTGACCGCTACGAAAATCCCATTGAAAACGCCTGCACGGTGGAGGAAGGGCAGGTTTTCATTGCAAACGGCTGGCAACGTCCCGAAGGTTTTTGCGAAAGTGCATGGGAGAGTATGTCCGCCTTTGTAATGGCTCTTTCGCACGGCGCCGAAAATTTTTACAGCGGCTGGATGAAAAATCCAAAGTCCGCAATGATTTCTTGCAATGACGGCTTTCGTCCTGTCAGCTTTTTAATTGAGACGCTTGACGAAGACGCCGATTAGTGAGGAAATTTTCATGGCGGAAGATATCGTGGCACGAAAAAAATTACTGCGGCGTGAAATAAAATTTCGGCTGGCAAAACTTTCACCGGACGAAAAAATAAATTTAAGCCGCGCAGTCATACAAAAATTTTTGGCGTCACCGTATTACAAGGACGCGAAAATTATCATGGCGTACCTTTCAATGCCGGACGAAATTCAGTTGCACGAATTTTTTACGGCGGCATTTGCAGATGAAAAAATTTTAGCGGTACCGTTCATTTCAGAAGGCGTGATGACTGCGGCGGTGTTGCCGAATTTAAATTCGCTTGAAGTCGGTGCGTACGGCATTGCAACGGTTAAAAGCGACGTGAGAAAATTTATTGACGCTGAAAAAATTGACTGCGTGATAACACCGGGTCTTGCATTCGATAAGCGCGGACACAGACTCGGCAAAGGCGGAGGCTTTTATGATAAATTTTTGCTACGCGCGGTAAATGCTAAAAAAATTGCGTTGGCGTACGATTGTCAGCTTGTAGACAGCGTACCGGCTGAAAGTTTTGACGTACCGGTTGACGCAGTGATAACGAATATTAAACAGCTCTTCCCTCTTCCCTGTTCCCTAATCCCTAAAATGGAGCGTGATTAAAATGTTAAGTGACGTTGAAATTGCTCAACAAGCTAAAATCTCAAAAATAAATTCTATCGGCGCAAAGTTGGGCTTGACCGATGACGACTTAGAATTTTACGGCAAGTACAAAGCTAAAATCTGCGCGGACGTTTGGAACCGCGTAAAGGATAATGACGACGGCAAATTAATTTTGGTGACGGCGATAACACCGACGCCTGCAGGCGAAGGCAAGACTACAACTTCAATCGGACTTGCGGACGCTTTAAACCGGCTCGGCAGAAAAGTTTGTGTCGCACTTCGTGAACCAAGTCTCGGTCCGTGTTTCGGCATAAAAGGCGGCGCGGCGGGCGGCGGCTCCGCGCAGGTTGTACCTATGGAAGATATTAATTTGCATTTCACCGGCGATTTTCACGCGCTTACTACCGCACACAATCTTCTTGCCGCAGTTTTGGATAACCACCTGCATCAAGGCAACGAATTGAAAATTGACGTTCGCCGCGTTGTATGGAAAAGAGTTTTGGATTTAAACGATCGTGCCTTGAGAAACGTCATTGTAGGTCTCGGCGGCAAGACGAACGGCGTACCGCGTGAAAGCGGCTTTGACATTACAGTTGCGTCCGAAATGATGGCGATACTCTGTCTTTCAAATGACTTCGCAGATTTAAAATCGCGGCTCGGAAAAATTATCGTGGCGTACAATGTCGACGGCGCACCGATAACTGCCGACGATTTAAAAGTTACCGGCTCATTGGCGTTGCTTTTGAAAGACGCGATTAAACCTAACTTGGTGCAGACGCTTGAAGGCACTCCCGCGCTGATTCACGGCGGACCCTTTGCCAACATTGCGCATGGGTGTAACTCGGTAATGGCGACTAAGTACGCGCTTAAACTTGCCGACGTTGTTGTCACGGAGGCGGGATTCGGCGCAGATTTAGGCGCTGAAAAGTTTTTGGATATCAAATGCCGCTTAAGCGGTCTGCGTCCCGACGCCGTTGTTATCGTTGCCACAATTCGCGCGCTGAAAATGCATGGCGGCGTTACGAAAGATAAACTTGCAAAGCCGAATGTCAAGGCGCTGAAACACGGGCTTGAAAATCTTGAAAAGCATATTGAAAACGTGCAGGGTTTCGGTCTGCCCGCCGTAGTTGCGCTGAATGATTTTCCTACCGACACGGACGAGGAAGTTGCGGCAGTAGAACTTTTCTGCGCGGCTAAAAATGTAAAGTTCGCTCGTTCAAAAGTTTTCGCTGAAGGCAGTGTCGGCGGTATCGGTCTCGCGTTGGCAGTTGAGTCAGTCTTCGACGCACCGAAAGATTTTCACTTCACCTACGCCGATGATGAAAGCATTGCCGATAAAATTTCCGCCGTTGCCAAAAAGATTTACGGCGCTAAAGGCGTTGACTTCCTGCCCGCCGCGCAGAAACAAATTGCCGAAATTGAAAAGCTCGGTTTCGGCAACTTACCCGTTTGCATTGCAAAGACTCAGTATTCACTTTCCGACGACGCGAAGAAATTGGGCAGACCGAAAAAATTTAACGTTACCGTTCGCGAAGTTAAAATCTCTGCCGGCGCCGGTTTTGTTGTAGTTTTACTCGGCAACATTATGACTATGCCCGGCTTGCCTAAACGTCCCGCCGCTGAAAAAATCGATATCACGCCCGACGGCATTATAAGCGGACTGTTTTAAAAGGTAGGAAAAAATTTTATGCCGATAAAACCGCGAGAAGCTTTAAACCGACTTTTGAAAAAAGGTTGTGTACTTGTAAAAAATAATCACGGAAGTCATCAGAAAATAAAAAATACCGCCAATAATAAAACGACGGTTATCCCTATTCATTTAGGCAAAGATATCGATGACGTTTTATGGAAAAAAATTCTTAATGAATTGGAATTGGAGGATTAAGCTATGAAACATTTTTATCCTGCAATTTTTGAGCCCAAGAAAAATTCCGACGGCTTTGTTGTAACCGTGCCTGACATTAAAGGTTGCTTTACTCAAGGTGATAGTATCGAAGATTGTATGTTTATGGCGCAAGAGGCTATTGGCTGTATGCTTGAAAACGTCGATGAAAAAGATTATCCTGTACCGAGTAATATTCTTGCGATAAAACTTTTAGACCTTCCCGAAGGAATTTTTGCTACGTTCGTAATGTTCGACAAAGAAAAATATGATGAGGAGACGTGGCAAAACTTTGATAAAGGTGCTGTAGAGGTGCAAGAAAATTTTTCTTTGGCTTAAAATTTTGGAGTTAAATCAGTGTTACATAAAATTTTTATAGCGTTCGGCATTGTCTTTATCGGCATCGGCGCTTTCGGTATGTTTTATGTTTGGAACTTCGACCACAGGCAGGTTGCGACGCTTGAAGAGTACGCGGCTACCGATTTTCAAATTTCGCGTGACGGCAAGGGCAACTTGGAAGGCGGCGTACTGAATTTGTGGGATTATCGCTACGACAGCGCCAAACTTCTGCCGCAAGCCGTGCTTTATGTTGACGACGAAGAATTTGAACTTCCTGCCGCGACAAGACAAACTCAACTTCAATTCAAGCACGAAAATAAATTGTTCGTCAGCTTGCCGAAAGAAAGTTTGAAAGGTGTCCCTGCCGCTAAGGAAGTGAGATTTAAATTTTTCTACGACAATGGGCAGGAAATTGACTTGCCGCTTAGTTCGGTCGAGTTGCAGAATTGGCAGAAAAAATTGCGTTGGTAATCGGAAGGAGTAGATTTTTTGCCTACACTTAATTGGCTCGGTAAGGACAAAATTGTAAATTACGCCGCGCACGTCCCTTACCACGTACTTAATCACGGCTACAATTTCGGCGGCTCCTCCGGCAACAAAATCATTCACGGCGATAACCTCATTGCGCTGAAATCTCTCCTGCCGCTTTATGAAGGCAAGGTTAAATGCATTTATATTGATCCGCCGTATAACACGGGAAATGAAGGCTGGGTTTACAATGACAATGTTAATTCCCCGCAGTTTCAAAAATGGCTCGGTCAAGTTGTCGGGCGTGAAGGCGAAGACTACAGCCGGCACGATAAATGGCTTTGCATGATGTATCCGCGCTTAAAACTGCTTAAGCGTCTGCTTGCTGATGACGGCGCTATTTTTATCAGCATTGATGACAATGAAGTTGCCAACTTGAAATTGATTTGCGATGAGATTTTCGGCAGTCAAAATTTTGTAGCGCAAATTACTTGGCAAAAACGAACTTCACGAAGTAACGACGCAAAATATTTTTCTGTCAATCACGATTTCATTTTGATTTATGCACGTAACAAAGAATTTTGGAAATTAAAAAAGTTGTCGCGTGGTGAAGAAATTCCGAAAGGATATTCAAATCCCGACAATGACCCGCGCGGCGTTTGGACTTCGACAGGTATTTCAGCACCAACAGAATCAAAGGCAGGTAATTACCCTATTACTGCACCTTCCGGAAAAATTTTCTTCCCGCCTACCGGTCGACATTGGTCATATTCAAAAGAAAATTATTTGGCATTGTTGGCTGATAACAGAATTTGGTTTGGCAAAGACGGTAATAATTCACCGCGAAAAAAAACTTTTTGGTCAGATGTTCAAGGCGGGTTAGTACCTTTTACAGTTTGGCTACGTGATGAAATTGGTGATACTCAAGATGCAAAACACGAAGTAAAAAATATTTTTGATGGTGCAAATTTATTTGACACGCCAAAACCAACGCGGCTTATTGAACGCATTTTAAAACTTGCGACGGACAAAAATTCAATCGTGCTTGATTCATTTGCCGGTAGCGGCACGACGGCGCACGCGGTATTAAATTTGAATGCGGCTGACGGCGGCAGTAGGAAATTTATTTTGATAGAAATGGAGCCATACGCCGAGACGATAACTGCCGAAAGGGTTCGGCGCGTGATAGAAGGTTACGGCAAAGTAGAAGGCACGGGCGGGAGTTTTGATTATTACGAAGTGGGCGAGCCGCTTTTTGTAGAAGATGAAATAAATCCTGCGGTAGACATTGAACAGGTACGCGCGTATGTATGGGCGACTGAAACTGCGACAAAATATGAAAAGCCTGAGTGCGATGACTGCGCGGCGTTTATGGGCGTGTACAAAGACGTTGCGTACTATTTTTATGAAGGCGCGTTGGACAGCGACTTTTTGGCGACAATGCGAACGCGAGCCGATGCGTACATAATTTTTGCGGAGAGTTGCGCAGTAGGAGAAGAATTTTTGCAGCGGTATAAGATAGAGTTCAAAAAAATTCCGCGCGACATTATGGTTGAAAGGTGACGAATGAGCTTGAAAAATATTTTTAGTGTTGCGGTATTGATAGCCGCAATTTTTTTTATAACCGGTTGCGGCGCTGAAAAGGTTGAAAGCGTACCGGACAAAGTTTTTGCGATAGTTGAGGACGACGCGGGGCGGAAAATTTATCTCAAGACAAAGCCTGAACGCATTGCCGTAACGTCAGCGTCATTTTTGGAGCCGTTGCACGAAGTAGGCGGCAATATCGTGGGGCGACCCGCGTCCAAAACCAATACGCCGAATTGGGCGAAAGACATTGCCGAGATAGGACACGTCTACCAAATTGACGTGGAGAAACTTTTAGCCTGCGCGCCGGACTTGGTGATAATCAACAACGGTATGAATGAAAAGTTGCTTGACGTGTTGGAGCAGAATCAAATTCCCGCGCTTGTACTTGATATGAAAACTTATGACGACGTTAAGCGTGAGGTAAAAATTTTTTCGCAGGTCACGGGCAACACGGATAAAGGTGACGAGATTATAAATAAAATGGACGCGGAAATTAAAAATATTTTGGACAGTACACCGCACGAAAAAAAGCGCGTCGCCATTTTGCACAGCACCGCGCAGGGGTTAACCGTTCAGCTTGACGGCAGTATTGCAGGTTGCGTGATAAAAATGTTTGGCTGGGAAAATGTTGCCGCAGGTATGACGCCGCTTGAAAATAATCCCGACGCCGCGCCGTACAGCATGGAGACGCTTGCCGCGCAGAATCCCGAAATTATTTTTGTCACGAGTATGGGCGACATTGAAAAAATTAAATCGAATATGGAAAAAGCTATCGCCGAAAATGACGCGTGGCAGACTATAGGCGCAATAAAAAATAAGCAGGTGTACTACCTGCCGCAAGATTTATTTTTGTTAAGTCCGGGTCTGCGCTATCCCGACGCCGTGAAATTTGTACGTGATTTAGTGAGGAGTGAAGAGTGAGGAATACTACTCTTAACTCTTAACTCTTAACTCCTAACT
>JAFTEG010000360.1 GCA_017453765.1 Selenomonadaceae bacterium | reverse complement strand
TCGCGCAGACTTCCAACGTAATGACCCAAATGCAACTTGCCCGTCGGTCTGTCGCCTGTCAAAATTATTTTCAAAATATCACTTCCTTTTTAGCTTTTAGGGATTAGCTTTTAGCTTTTAGCTTTTAGCTGTTAGGGCGTGTTGACAAAATTAATAGGCTTAATTTTACCAACAAACCCTACAAAATTTTAACCGAAATAATCTTCAATGCCGTCAAAAATTCCCTGAGCACATTTCAAGATGCCTTCGGGCGAACTCAAAATATTTTCTTCGTCGGGATTTGAGATAAAGGCAAGTTCAATCAAAGTTGCCGCCATATCGGTATTGCGCACGACGTAAAAATTACACGGCTTGGTTCCGCGACTGGGCGTCCTAATCTGTTCGCAAAGTGCTTTACGAATGCAATCGGCAAGTTTTATTGAAGCCTGCCCCTCTGTCTGCGAATAGTAATAGCCGGTAGTTCCGCGCGCAGATGGATTTGTAAAGCTGTCAGCGTGAATCGAAATGAAAATGTCCGCCTTAGCACGGTTGGCAACGTCACAACGCGCTTGCAATTCCTCAATAGCCGACGCCTTCGCGCCGTTAGGTGAAACAGTTTTATCAGTGTGCCGCGTCATGATAACCGTTGCGCCCTCCGCCTTCAACATTTTTTCAAGTTCAAGTGCAACGTTAAGCGTGACAGTTTTTTCCATGACGCCCGAAGGACCGATGGCGCCGGCGTCATTGCCGCCGTGACCGGGATCAATCGCGATAACTTTACCCTTCAGCGTCATCAAACTTGCCAAATCTTTGTCGATTTCATTTGCAGGCGCGGGCGGTTCAACTTTTTCGTGTTTATTTTCTTTATGCTTATTTTCTTTTTCTTCCTTAGCCTTGCGTTCGCGCTCTTCTTTAAGCAAACGTTCTTTTTCCTCTTGAAGTTGGCGTTCCTTTTCTTGGAGTTGGCGTTCTCTTTCTTGAAGTTTACGTTCGCGTTCCTCGCGGGCTTTACGCTCTTTTTCTTCTTGAAGTTGGCGTTCGCGTTCCTCGTGAGCTTTACGTTCGCGTTCTTCTTTAGCCTTGCGTTCACGTTCGACTTTAGCTTTTTCGTCTTCTTTATGTGAAGGCGGCTCGTAAACCGTGCTTGGTGTAGTTTGCTTAGGCGTCGAAGGTTTTGGCGTGATTACGTCAATTACCAATCGGCAGCCGCTCGGTCCGCCTTCAAGCACAAAAGTTTTTATCTCCGCGATTGTTTCAATGACAATTCGCACAGTGTTTGCGTTGAACTGTCCGACGCGCATACGATTTGCCTGCGACGCGTTGAGATTAAAATTTTTCGTGACATTTGGAGCTAAGGTAGCGCCTTCAATGTCAACAACCAATCGCGACGGATTTTCCACATAAAATTCTTTGTACTCAAATTCTTTCGTCATGTCAACGACTATTCGCAAAGTATCACCTTTTACGGCATAGCGGACATTTTCGACGCGTGATAAAGTTGCCGCCGCGCAGGTTGTTGTGGCAAGCAACATTAAAAGGAGACTTACCAATATTTTTTTTGTCACAGTACAGCCTCCTTTCAAGTTCTTGCAAAAAATTTTAAATTACGTTTCATAGGAACCGTAACGTTGCTCAAGTTTTTTGAAAGCCCAAGTTAAAACCGCAGTCATCACAAGGTAGAAAATTCCCGCGATTAAAAACGGCGTCATGTCAAATTCACGTTGAACAATCGTTCGTGCCACGCGCAAAAGGTCATTCATCGCCAAAATGTAAATCAGTGAAGTATCTTTGACAAGGTTAATTGTTTCGTTGGAAATCGGCGGCAGGACGACGCGAAGGACTTGCGGAAAAATTATGTATCGCATCATTTGCCAATGTTTGAGCCCCAATGCCTTAGCCGCCTCGTATTGTCCGCGTGGAATTGCCTGTATACCTGCGCGGAAAATTTCAGCGAAGTAAGCAGCATAGTTCAGAGTAAAGGCTAAAAGTGCCGCCGCAATGTCGGGAAGTTTTATGCCGACCATAGGCAAGGCGAAGTAGACGAAGAGAAGTTGCAACATTAACGGCGTGCCGCGCATTATCCAAACGTAAAATTCCATAAGGTAGCGCAGCGGCGCAAAGGATGAAATTCTGCCAAGCGCCGCCAACGCCCCTATCGGCAAGCTTAAAATTAAAGTCACGATAAAAATTTCCAGCGTGACTTCTGCGCCCTGCATTATAAGCAGCGCCAT
>JAFTEG010000359.1 GCA_017453765.1 Selenomonadaceae bacterium | reverse complement strand
TAATTCAAACATTAATAAATTTTTAAGTTTTTTAGATATACTTTTCTTTTGGCGCAAAAGAAAAGTATCAAAAGAAAACATGTCCGCAGCATTCGCGTCACGCTCATGGTGCGGACGGGGCGCGCGTCCGTGCGCGCCTCTTCTACTGCGGCAGTTACGTAATTTGCAAAGTCTTTAAATTTGATTTACTCAACACCACCTAAAAATATTTTTGGCGCAATAAAAGACGCATGTCACAATGCGCCTTTTTTATTTTGTATTTAAATTTGAATTGACCGTTCGCATTTTAAAAGAACCAGTTCACGCCGCAACGTCCCATAACGCCGCGACTTTTGCCGAAAGTGAACATGGCGCCTAAGTCCAAGCTAAGCGTATCGTTGCCGTAGGGTTTTGCGATCCAGCCCAGCTCCACAATGCCGCTACTGCCGCGTATGCTTGCCGTATCCGTCCTAATGCCGTCATGTTCCGCGTAAGACCTGCCGCCGAATTGGTATTGATAGCCAAGCCCCGTGTAAAATTTATTTTTCGGACTGACTTCCCAACCTGCGCGAATGCCTAACCTTATGCGTGCACTGTTTACACTGCTCAAATAATAATCTTCGCCGCTGGTCAAGTAAATGTTGTCGGAAAAAGTATGCGAGAATAAAAATTTTCCGTAGTACGTCAACGTCATATTTTTATTTTGTCTGACTTCACGACCGACGCCGAAGTGCGCGGCAATGTACGGCGAATTGCTTTCAAAACGTTCATAGACATTGTAGCCGTTGTAGCCGAAGTCCACCGATTCAAAATCCGTTTTCGTCCTGCCTGCGCGAATACTGCCGTTATAAAATACGCCGTTGCTTAGTTGCGTATGAAAGACAACGCCGCCGCCGAGATATTGCGAATGACCTTGACCGTGTTCGCCGGTTGAAAGGTACGTGTCATAATTGCCGCGACCGTATTCAATCATCGGAGCGAAAAGTGTACGGCGCTTTTCATTTTCAAATTTACGCGAAAATCCCGCTATAATGTGAGTACTGCGCGTTTCAATCCTGCCGTTGGTATTGTGACGCATTGAGCCGTGCGACATTGATAAAAACGGCGTATAAAGCTGTGCGCCCGCTTCAGTGTCATTCGTCCTGCCAATATGTCCGCCGTCAGCATTAAAAGTGCCGTCACCGCCGGAGGGTTTATCGCCGTCAAAATTTCCACTGCCGCCGGACGGTTCATTCTCCCAGCTACCGCCGCCCGAAGGATTTTCACCGCCGAAAGTTCCGCCGCCTGAATAACCGCCGCCGCCAAAACTTCCTTCGCCGCCGAAGTTGCTTACAAAGTCACCGCCGCCGTCAATGCCGTACGGTACGCGTATAATCGGAATGAGATTTGTAGGCGGAGTGGTCTCCCTGCCGATAAATTCGACAACAACATTATTTTCGTCGAACTTATTAACGTGAATGTCATAAATGGCAGTAGGATTAGCCTGCCACTGCCGCGTGCCGTCAAAACCGTTTACGCCGTCGTACTGCGTCGCGTTGCTGTCTTCAATGCCGGTATTGTTTCGTATCAGCGTAATTTTTTCGCGCGGATTTATACTTTGCACCTGCGGCACTACGGCAAAAACTTTTGAGCCGCTGATATCTGTCACCTTGTCGCCGATTACGTTTAAAACTACGTCGCGATGCGTGATTGAGTTCGGCAGGTAGAAATTGTAATTGTTAAAGCCGTTCAGCTCGGTGACGTCGATATTTTTCGTGTAAAAATTCAGCGTGTTGTTTGTACCGAAAATCGGCGTACGTTCCCGCGTATCGTCACTGAAAACCGCCGCGCCGTACAATTTTATTTCGCGCAGATTCGGCGAATTGTAGACGTTAATCGTGTTGTCAAAAATATTTTGCGAAGGATTAGCCGCCGTGTCTTTATTTTCCGCGCCGATAACGTAGCCGTTCAACTTGCCGCCGTAAATATTTATCTCGTTGCCGCTTGCCAAACCGTAGCCGCTCCGTGCGCCGATAACGTTAATTTTTAAATCGCTGTCTGTCACGTCGTAAATGTGCATGCGGTTGTAGGCGTCATCAAAATGCCCCGATTCAAAGAAAACCCAACCGTCGCCGTATTCACTCACATTAATTTTATTTCCGGTAACGTCAAAAATTTCACCCGTTTCAAGTGAGCCGTCGTAGTAGCCGCCAAAAAAATATATCGGCGTCTGCGAACCGCTTAACGTGAGATTGTTAAAAGCTCCCGCGCGCGTACTGCCGTAGATTAAAAGATTTCGTGAACCCCTGCCGAGTAAATTTATTTCGCGGTTATTCCAAGAGTCTTTGCTGATAATTAACATTTGGTCGGCAATTTCTTCCGTCTCTTCGTCTTCCTCAACTTCGGCGTCGGAAACAACTTCCTCTGCGAAGACCGGCTGAAATGTCAAGGCGGATATTCCGAAGGCTAATAAAAAAGCCGTATAAAATTTACGGCTTGCAAATTTTTTAACTGTATAAATTTTTTTCATAAGCTCACACGTTTATTACAACAGTTTTTCCGATATTCACTTTCTTATTATTGTTTTTAACGGTGTTTTTAACTTCAACCTGCGCGCCGCCTGCAATGTCTTCAAAAAATTCCATATCAAGTTCCTGCTTAGGCTTTTGCTTGTTAAGATCAATCAAAACGTTTCTTACGTCGTCCAGTGACGCCGTGACGCCCTGCGTTTTCAAGTAGTCGTAAAATTCTTGAGTGGAGCGAAAAACTTTTTCATCGTCCGAAAATTTTTCCGTAGCCGCCGCAATTTCTTTCAAAAGTTTATCGTTCATAGGATTCACCAACTTTCTTTAGCGTAGTTTTTAGCGTTGGAATTTTTTTAGCGTAGGGATTAAGCGAAGTTGAAATTATTTCCGGTACCCGCATTGCTAATTGCAAAGTTACCGCCGATTTTCACGTCGCCCGTGTTTTCGCTGACTTGATTGCTCTGAATGATGCCGTCGCCGGTGACAATTTCCGATTGCGTAATGGTGTTGACATTGTCATTGCCCTGTTGAGAGACCGCCTGTTTGCCGCCGCGATTGTCATTGGCGT
>JAFTEG010000358.1 GCA_017453765.1 Selenomonadaceae bacterium | reverse complement strand
GGAACGTTTAGAAAAAGCACAAAAGCGCAATCAAAAATCCGCATCGCCGAGCCAAAGATTTGACACGAACTATATAATTGACAACGTGATTCAAGTCAACATCAATGTCGGTCATTAGGGAAGAGGGATTAGGGAAGAGGGAAGAGTTTTTTAAAATCTAAAACCTAACCCCTAAATCCTAGCCCCTAAACCCTAACATCGAAAGGAGTTTAACAGTTTGGAAAGACTTATTATAAACGGCGGAAACAGATTGAGCGGAACAGTAAAAATAAGCGGCGCCAAAAATGCCGTACTGCCTATAATCGCGGCTACTCTTCTCGGACAGGACAAAGCCACATGCCTTGACGAAGTGCCGGGACTTGAAGATGTTAAAACTATCAGCGACGTGTTGCGTACATTGGGCGTACACGTTCAGCATGACAAGGAACATCATAAACTTTTTGTTGACGCATCAAATATAAAAAATGTCACGGCGCCTTATGACTTGGTACGAAAAATGCGCGCGTCATTTTTGATAATGGGACCTCTTTTAGCACGGCTGGGTGAGGCGAAAATTTCACTGCCCGGCGGTTGTGCAATCGGTACGCGTCCCATTGATTTACACTTGAAAGGTTTTGAAGCACTCGGCGCACAAATTTCAATCGGTCACGGCGACATTACGGCTGTTGCACCGGGCGGCTTGAAAGGTGCAAGAATTTATCTTGACTTTCCTTCCGTCGGTGCTACTGAAAATATTTTAATGGCGGCGTCTATGGCGGAAGGGCAAACAATTATTGAAAATCCCGCGCAGGAGCCGGAGATTGTCGACCTTGCCAACTACCTTAACATTATGGGCGCCAACATTCGCGGTGCCGGTACAAATGTCATAAAGGTTGAAGGTGCGCCGAAATTAATTGCGCATGACTACACGATTATTCCCGACAGAATTGAGGCGGGAACTTACATGATAGCCGCCGCAATGACGCGCGGTGACGTTTACATTGCCAACGCGATAAGCGAACATCTTAAGCCGGTTATCGCGAAGTTGAAAGAGGCGGGCGTAGAAGTCATTGAGGACGTCGAAGGCATAAGAGTTATTTGCAATTCGCGTCCGCGTTGCGTCGACATAAAGACATTGCCTTATCCCGGTTTTCCCACCGATATGCAGGCGCAGTTTATGGCAATGCAGACTATTTCAATCGGGACAAGCGTCGTCACTGAAACGGTTTTTGAAAATCGTTTTATGCATGTCGATGAGCTTAGGCGCATGGGTGCGAAAATTAAAATTGACGGTCGCACGTCAATTATTGAGGGACAAGAGAAATTGACCGGTTGTCAAGTTAAAGCCACAGATTTACGTGCGGGCGCCGCGATAGTTTTAGCCGGTCTCGTTGCGGAAGGTGAAACGCAAGTCGGCTACATTCACCATATAGATCGCGGCTATGATAACTTGGTAGAAAAACTTGTTAATCTCGGCGCTGACATTAAGCGCGTCGACGATTAGAATATTTTAGATTTTTGAGATTAAAATATTTTTAGGTTTTTTGATTCTGTAGCAATTATTTTATACATAATAAAAACCGCCTGACTTTAGTCGGACGGTTATTCTTTTGCACTCTGCGCGGAGAATTTTTAAAGCGTCGGTGAAAATTTTAAAGCGTCGCAAGTTTTTCAAAGTTGCCGAAAATTTTTTCCTCGACGTTATCGGCGGTAATTTCGGACAAGGGAATTTCGGTAAATATGACGCCGTTCAAATTGTATTTGTTATCGGACGGCACTTTAATAAATGTATATTCATCTGCCGTATTATTTTCAAATTTCCACAAAGGTTCATCGTAATTTCCGAAATCGGCGGGACTGATTCGCGCAGAGTAGTCAAAGGTTTCATTGTAAGTGTACTTTATCACCACGACGCAAGCTGACAAAATATCCACTTCAATGCCGTAAACCGTATTAGTCACGTTATCATTGCGCTTGAAAAGAAGTATAAAACCGTCGGTCATCCATGCGGCGGGATAAACGTCACTGCTCCAACGCAGAAATTTTTCCGTCAAAAGTTCGTAGTTACTGCCGGTAGACTTCGCAAGATTTTTGCACTGCGTCAAAAATTTATCAACGTTTTCATGCGTCCTGCGAATCACGGCGGCGGCGTTTTTAATGTTAATGTCGGTGTCACTCATTGAAATTTCCTTTCCAAATTCAAAGTACTTGTCGGCAAAAATATTTTCGGCGGCGATATCAAAACTGCGAAACGGCGCAAAACCTTTCAGCGTCAAAAGTTTAATAAGGTCGTCGACAATAATATTTTCGTAGGGATTCAGCGTCGCGGCAGTTTGCAAAGTTTTCAGCGCGTCCAAAAAATCTTCCCACGCAATGTAGCCGAGTTGAACTCCCCACTTGTCAAAAATTTTTTTGCGGTAGGAATCAGTCACAATGTCAAGACAAGCGCTTTCTTTCGCCAACAGTAACAAAATTTTTTCACGCCCTTCCGCTTTACGTGAAATAATTTCGGCTTCGCGTTCAAGCTGATTGTCGCCGGAAAGTCCGCTTGAATATTTGACTTCAATGCAGATAATCACTTCGTCGAAACTCAAAAGTAAATCCGGTTCGCCGAGTTTGGTTTTCTGCCAAAAAATAATTTTGTCGCCAAAAAATTCGCAGTGAACTTTGTCAATGACGGCGGCAAGATTTTGAGGACGTACGCAACTTTTTAAAATCGGCTTGAGAATTTTTTCAAACGCCGCATAGCGCAGAGTGCCGAAGACGTTGCCGGTTAATTCGTCCTCCATATGATTTTCCAATTTGCCGCAGAGTTCAGCCAGCATTTTAATCACCTTCCGCGCAGATTATAAAATTTCCAACGTAAAATTTTTTGCACGTAAAAAAAACCGTCCGATAAAATTCAGACGGTAAAAATTTTTTTCAGTGACTGGTAAGAGTGGTAACTATTTTCAGAAAGAATTAGGAACGAAAGCCGAGAAGTTTTTCTTCCTTGTAAGTTTTATCGACGTTTACTTCAAAATCTTCAACAATGAAGTGAACCAACTCTTCTTTAGTGACTTCGCCGTTTTGGTGTTCGCGAATAATTCTGCGCGCCTGTTTCAACGCCGCCTGTTCAAGAAGGTTACGTACAAATCTGCCGTTGCCGAAATCTTTTTTCTTCGCGGCACGTTTGAAAATTTTCCTGCAGTGCTGAATAACATCTGCGTCAAGCGTGTAACTTCTTTTCTTCGCCATAAGCTGTAAAATTTCAACAAGCTCATCGGCGTTGTAGTCGGGGAAATTTATGTGGAAGGCAATGCGGCTGCGTAAACCTTCGTTGCGGTCAAGAAATTCTTTCATCTTTTCGGGATAACCGGCGAAGATAACAATAACGTCGTCGCGGTGATTTTCCATTTCCTGTACAATGGTATGTATCGCTTCATCGCCGAAGGTAGCGTGTTCGCCGTCGGAAAGTGCGTAAGCCTCATCAATGAACAGTACGCCGCCGCGCGCCTCATTAAACTTTTCACGCACTGCCTTAGCCGTCCAACCTACATATTTCGCTACCAAATCTGCGCGTCCGCATTCTATAAAGCGTCCCGATTTCAAAACGCCTTCTTTGCTAAGTATCGCCGCAATGAGACGTGACACGGTAGTTTTGGCACTGCCCGGGTTGCCGGTGAAGGACATATGCAGTGACGCCTTTTCTCTGTCAAGCCCGCAGTCAACACGCATTTTCTGTACGCGGTGCGCCGCCAAAATCTGTTCGATTAAATCTTTTTGCTCGGTCAAGCCGATTAAACTTTGCAATTCCTTGTACGCGTCGCCGTCTCTTGCATCCGTCTTAACAGATATTCTGTCGACTTCGCGGTAGGCGGGATAACTTTTATCTTTCAGCGCGTTGCTGTAAAGTTTTTCCTGCACTTGGTAAATGTCGGACGCGCGGAAGGTGAGTTTGTCGCCCATTGCCTCCATTAATTCCGCGTCGGTGTAAACGTCCTGCAGGTCTGAACCGTCCATGAGATTTTTAAGGTAGACAAAGGCCTCGTCGCGGTTTCCGGCGCCTTCCTGCAATTCGATTAAGTGTAAATCGTCTTGAAGTTTGGCGATAAGTTGCGGCGAAAAGCCCGGCTTTTTTACAATCTCCACGAAGATAAATAAGGTGTTGCGGCAATTACGGCGAACATTTTCCGCAATGAAGTCCACAACTTCTTCATAGGCGTAGGCGAATTGTCCGGAGCGTACGCGCTCGCCGCTTAACTCTATCACTACGACGCCGCCTGCCGCATTTTTTATAAGCCCTTCAAAATCTTCCTCGAAGTAGCAATTCTCCGTGATGTTGGTGAAAAAGTTTATGCGGCGGTTAGTCAATCTCTTATTTGCGTAAAGCGCCTCAGCAAGCAGTGTTGCAAGGGATTGAGCCGATTTGCTGTTACCGGCTACAATTTTGTAATGAACCGGTTGACCGTAGAAACGCTTGGCATTTTGACCGGAATAAATTCTTTCCAACTCTTCAAAGAAAGTCGCGTCGGCAAGAAGTTTGGCGGCTTTTCTCTTGGCGGATTCGTGAGTAAATTTTCTGTCGCTGAAAATCGACTCGGTTAATTTGAAGTTATCGTTATTCAGGCAGTTAATGCCGGTGCTGTCGGCAATGCGGTACCATTCGTTAATAAAATCTGCGCGGTTAGCCTGTTCACAAATTTTGCTGAACTGCGTCGTTGTAATCTCTTCAAACTTAGAAATTTTTATATTCTCCATTAAATATTCGCCCTGCGCCATTTGGTCGGCAAGGTATTTTTCAATGCGCTTTTGTGCCTTCGCAGGGGTAAACGGCTGAATGTCGTCGGACGCCGCCAGCATTAAAAATACATTCGGCTTGGCGCGGTAAACAATCATTGTCACCTTGCTGCCCAAATTTTCGTCGCAAAGTTCGGACGCAAATTCCGCAACTTGGTAACGCCATTCCCTTTTCGTACCGGCGGCGGCAAGATCCGCCGAAAAAATTGAATCGTCATCGCACTCATAATTCAGTTGAAATTTGCAATAAAACATTTTTGCACCCGCCCTTTCAAATACGAACGTTGTCTATCAACCTTGAGCTTATGATATCAGAGTCAATGTTCACTTTTCTGTACATTAACTCCAATAGTAAAAATTTTTTTAGCATAAAAATTTTAGTGAACATAAAAAATTCCCCCTTTGAAATAAAATGAAAGTGGAAAATGAATTTTACTTTAACCGAAACGGTTTTGCAATACCGAAAGTGTTTTGATACAAATATTTTGTCGAAATTTTTTTATCGCGGCTAAAGTTAATTGAAAAGGAAATGCAGATAAAATCTAGAATAGCAAATGCATAGCGTTAAAAAGTTGACGCAAAACTATTTTTGGAGGGGGTATAGTTTATGGAAATGTTTATAGGCTTTATCGTACTGCTGGTATGCCTTATTGTAGGCGTGCGACATGGCGGCATCGGGCTTGCCGTCATAAGCGGAATTGGACTTGTAATTTATACATTTGTCTTTCATTACAAGCCCGGCTCACCGCCGATAGACGTAATGCTTACAATTTTGGCGGTCGTCACCTGCGCGGGGTTTTTGCAAACTTCCGGCGGCTTAACGGTTATGTTGCAGTATGCGGAGAAATTTTTGAGGAATAATCCTAAACACGTAACAATTTTAGCTCCGCTTACAACGTGGTTTTTAACGGTACTTTGCGGCACGGGTCACGTTGTCTATACAATGTTCCCTATCATCTACGATATCGCGATTAAACAGAATATCAGACCGGAAAGACCAATGGCGGTTTCTTCAGTCGCGTCGCAAATGGGTATATGCGCGTCGCCGGTATCAGTCGCAATAGTATCAATCGTCGGCTTTATGGCGGCGTCAGGCTATCATTACACCGTACTTCAGATTTTGGCGGTATCAATTCCCGCAACGGGACTCGGCGTATTTTTCGCGGCACTTTGGAG
>JAFTEG010000357.1 GCA_017453765.1 Selenomonadaceae bacterium | reverse complement strand
AGATCGATAGATCGATAGATCGATGGATTGTTAGATTGTTAGCGTAACTTGCTAATCATTGCACTTAACATTTTTCCGACGATCTGACACAATTCAATAACCTTTGATATATCAGATTTATTTACATATTCAAGCCTTATACAAACCTCTAACTGTGTATCAAGTTCAGCACAAGATCCACGCGCAATATTTAAAAAACGTACAAATTCGGCGGTAGAATTACGACCTTGACCTTCGGCAATATTCGATGGAATAGAAACAGCCGCACGACGCATTTGGTCTGAAAGCCCGTAAGTTTCATATTTCGGAAAAAGTTTTACGAGATTGTAAATTTCTACAACCAAATCCATTGATTTTTTCCATACATTCAAATCTCTGTAATTAATTATAGCCATAATGATCCCTTTTACACACTATCGATCCATCGATCTGTTCAACTATCGATCCAACAACTACCCCCTACTCTCCTGCTGATCGTGAAGGTAGCGATACAAGCCGCCGAGTGCCATTAATTGATCGTGCGAACCGCTTTCAACAATTTCGCCCTTGTCAATGACGATAATTTTATCGCACCGACGCACGGCACTCAATCTATGCGCAATTATTAACATCGTCCTGTCAGCACCGATAGCGCCCATGTTGTTAAAGATAATTCGTTCGGATTCGTAGTCAAGCGCGGACGTTGCCTCGTCGAAAATCAAAATAGGCGGATTTGCCAAAAGTGCGCGTGCTATCGCAACACGCTGACGTTGACCGCCGCTTAACGAATCGCCGCGTTCACCGACCTTAGTGTCATACCCTTCTTTGAGTTCGAGAATAAATTCATGCGCACCGGCAAGACGCGCGGCACGAATAATTTCATCCATTGACGCAGTGGGGCGACTTACGGCAATATTGTCACGTACGCTGGCATTGAAGAGATAATTTTCCTGCATAACAACGCCGATTTGATCTCTAAGCCAGCCTAAATTTGCTTCCTTCGTGTTAATGCCGCCTACCGTTATGGTACCCTCTTCCGGAATGTACAAATTTTGTACCAAGTTTGTAAGCGTAGATTTACCGCTACCCGACCTGCCGACAATGCCGAGCTTTTCGCCGGGCGCTATGTGCAGATTGATATTTTTCAAAACCAGCGGCAAGTCAACGCGGTAACGGAATGAAACGTCCGTCAAATTAATTTCGCCGGTGATTCTCTGTTCGCCGCGTTTACCTATTTCGTGAACTATCGGCTCCATTGGCGTATTTAAAATGTCGCCAATACGTTCAAGCGCCAAACCGACTTGCTGAACTTGCGGCCACATTGTCAAAAGTTTTGTCATTGGCGCGGTTGCCTGCCCGGAAAGCATTTGGAAGGCGATTAACTGACCGAGTGTGAAGTAGCCGTCCATAACCATATGACCGCCGTACCAGAGAATTGCCATTGACAGCAAGCCTTGTACAATGCCGCTGAATGCGTTAATAACCAAATTAAATTTGACGTTTTCAAAAGTCGTGCGGACGTAACGCGCCAAAAGATTTTCCCATTTGTTGACGAATTGCGGTTCAACTGCCAGAGACTTAATCGTTTCCATGTTCGTGATTGATTCGACCATGAAGGCGTTGTTCATTGCGCCCGTGCGCCAGACAGCCTCAATTTTGCGCTTGATAATCGGCACAGCCCAAATATTTTGCGCGACGTAAAGCGGCACTATAGCCAACGATATTAACGTAAGCGGCACGGAATACCAGAACATAAAGCCGATAAATACGACGGAAAAAAATACGTCCAATGTTGTCATTAAGCCCGTACCCGTCAAAAATTCGCGAATCTGTCCCAATGCACCGACGCGCATTAAAGTATCACCGACTCTGCGCCGTTCATAGTAGGGCAACGGCAGCGCGATCAAGTGACGAAAAAGGCGCGTTCCCAAAATTGCGTCAAGTTTATTCGTCGTGTGGTTGAGTATGTAAGTTTTCACGAAGGTTAAAAGCGACTGCATGAAGAAAAAGAGCACCATTGCCGTACCGATAACGGTAAGAGTCGAATAGCCGCTGTTGCCGATAACTTTATCGATTATAACTTGTGTGATGAGCGGCATTGCAATTCCCATAAGTTGAAGGAAAAGCGACGCCGTCAAAACTTCTCCGAGCGGGCTTTTGTAATGCGCCAAAACTTTTAAGAACCAGTCAACGTTAAATCTTTTCTTGAAGTAAGTCCAACTGAATGCGGCAGAAAAAATTAAAAGTTCATTGGACCAACTTTCAAGAAAATCTTTTGTCGGCAAGGCGATAGGTTTATTTTGGCGCGGGTCGATGATGAGCAAAACTTCATCATTGGCGCTGCCGATTGCAATGTAAGCGCCGTCGTTCATTTTGGCAACGGCGGGGTATTGAATTTCGCGCAGTTCCTCAATCGTCGGGCGAATCATCGTGCTTTTGATGTTGTAACGTTTAGCTATCTTTTGAAGTTTTTCCCAAGTTGCCTTATCATCTGTCAGCGGATTATCGTTGTAAATTTTTTCAAGGTCTTTTACGCCGTAATGTTGCAAAACTTTTATGATTGAAATTACTCCCGTGCGATTCGTCGCCGGTGAGGATTGATTTTCAGGCATTCATATGTTGCTCCTTTCTTCCGGGCTCGGCATTATCGCCGAAAGTGTATCGTCATTTTTGGATTGACGCATTAATTTTAACTAATTGAAAATGCCGCCGTCAAATTAAAAAGACAGCGGCACTGTTCAGATTTTCCGATAGACAATAAAAAGCGAAAAGATAACTCGACAAAAAATTTCGTTAAGTTTAATTCTCACGGTAAAAATGTCTCAGCAAAAATTAACGAAACTTACGTTTGCGAGCCGCCTCGGATTTCTTCTTGCGGCGGACACTTGGTTTTTCGTAATGTTCACGTTTTCTGACTTCAGCAAGCGTCCCTGCTTTTTGACAAGTTCGCTTGAAGCGACGGAGAGCACTGTCTATGGACTCGTTTTTCCCGACTTTTACTTCGTTGGCCACGGCTATCTTCCCTCCCTCCGCTAAAAAACTTAACTGTCGCATACGGCAATATTTTAACACTTACTTTTCATAACGTCAACTTTGACGGGCAAAATTTCTATCGCTTACAAGCCAAATGATAAAAAAATCCCCCGATTTAAGTCGGGGGGAGGAATGTTTAATCTATCTGCTCGGTGAATACAACCTTGCTTACGGAAAGACTACTTTACCGGCGTGGAAAGGAGATAACGCCATCAGGTTGAGCATCTCTCCATAAGTCCGTGTCCGCCTTGAACAGTTTTGTACAGAGGTCGATTT
>JAFTEG010000356.1 GCA_017453765.1 Selenomonadaceae bacterium | reverse complement strand
TGCGGCAACTTGCTCCATTCGCTGTAGAGCCCGTAGTCCTTCGTATTTTTAAGCGGCTGTTCGTCGAAGATAAAATTTTTACTCTGCAACCAGCGTACAAATTCGCCGCTTGCAGGTACGTCGGCTAAAAAGGTTTTATTTTGAAAAATGAAGTGACCGGCAACGCCGTGAGTGTCGCTGGGTTCTTCAAAAAATTTGCCGTCGCGATATGACCAGCGGCATGAAAAATCCTGCGAAATGCCGATAACGTTTTTGTCGGTGTCAGGCAGTTGGTAATCGTCGGCAAGAATTAAGTCGCACCAAATTAAAAGCAACGGTTCGTCTGCCGGTACGCAGGTTAAAGCATTTGCAAGCCCCGCGCAGGTTCCCTTACTGCCCGTGCCGCTGACAAGCGTGTAGTCAACGTCGGCGAAGGTTTTCAAGTACCTTTCCAGCACGTCAAATTTATAATCGCCGATAATGATAAATTTTTTGTCGGGAAATTTTTTGAAAAGGTGAAAAATCATCGGCAGGTTGTTCACCGGTACAAGCGCCTTAGGCTTATTGCGCGTCAGCCTTTCCATGCGTGAGCCCTTGCCGCCTGCCTGTACGATTATGTAGTTTAAATTCATCTTGTCACCTCAATTCTGCGCGGAAATTTTTTTAGCGCGTCGATAAGCTTTTTTCAACGTCATAAGCTTTTTTCAACGTCATAAGCTTTTTTAAGTTTTAAAATTTCAAATCTGCGCGGGAAATTTTTTAGCGTGTTATAAACTTTTTAAGCGCGTCTACTAACTCTTCATCGGTCAAAATACCTTTCGGCAGATTAAAGCCGCGTTTTCTAAGTCTGTCTGCAAGTTCAACTGCCGCAGGTACGTCAAGCCCTAAGCGCTTAAGTTCCTTGACGTCGGCAAAAATTTCACGCGGCGTACCGTTTTTTACAATCTTGCCGCTTTCAAGCAAAATAATTCTGTCTGCCGCCGCCGCCTCTTCCATAAAGTGAGTAATATAAATTATCGTTAAACCCTGCGCGTGAAGTTGTTTCGCCGTCGCCAAAATTTCCCGCCGCCCCGCAGGATCCAGCATTGCGGTAGGTTCATCAAAGACGATAATTTTTGTACGCATTGCCAACACGCCGGCTATCGCGATACGCTGTTTCTGACCGCCGCTTAATTTACTGGGCGAAAATTTTTTGTACGCACTCATATTCACTGCGTCAAGTGCCGCGTCGACGCGTTGGCGAATTTCAGCAGGTTCAATGCCTAAATTTTCACAGCCGAATGCCACGTCATCTTCAACCACTGCGGCTACAATTTCATTGTCGGGATTTTGAAAGACCATACCGACGTTTTCACGAATCTGCCATAAATTTTTTTCGTCCGCAGTGTCAAGCGCCGTAACAAAAATTTTCCCTTCACTCGGCACCAAAAGCGCGTTAAAATGTTTAGCCAAAGTGGATTTGCCGGAGCCGTTCGTACCGATAACCGCAACAAATTCGCCTTCGTCAATCGAAAAGCTTATGTCATTCGGCACGACATTTTCACCGGAGGCAGTCTTGTAAACATGCTTTAAATTTTTTGCTTGAATAATTTTCAAAGTGATATCACCAATGCGTAAGGCGTAATAGCCGGTAGCTTGTAGAATGATTAACATTAAAAATTTAGTAGAAAATAAGTTTAAAAATTTTACCATAACCGCCTGAAAAAATCTTCTAAAAGAATTTTAAAAATCGGTTGAATAAGCTTGCAGATATTTGGTACAATATTTCCGTAATTTAATCGTAAGGAGGTGTCGGCGGCAAATTTATTGTCGGTAAAAAAATTTATCGGCTATAAAGTAGCTGCAAAATTATGAGCGATACAAACGTTACAAATTTGACAATCCCGACCGAATTCAGCACGGAAATTTACGGTGCATTGAGTGACGTTGAAAATATAATTTACTTCAAATGGATAACTAAAGACAATGACTACTTGGAATTTATGTCGCCTGTAGAACATTGCGATTACGATTTGCCGCAGAGCGTGTCGCCGGCGTCAAGCGCTTTTTTCAGAGGCGATATCATTCACCCCGATGACCGTGAAATTTTTGAAACATTCTTAGACCAAATGTTTTGGATGCAAGACACGAAAAACGATCACAAACTTTTTATCACAAAGGCAAGACTGCGCGCTAAGGGCGGCAACGGCTACCTTTGGGTAGAATTTCGCCTTATGCTTTACTTCGACAACGTGGGACCGGTTATCGCGTTCGGCTGTCTCTGCAACATAAACGTCAAACAACTTTGGCAACTTGAATTGCAACATTCCGCCGAGCATGACGTATTGACCGGCTTTTACAATAAAACCGCCACTCAACACCACATTGACGAATATCTTTCAACGCTGACTGATACGGATATTCCGCCGGCATTTTTAATTATCGATGCGGACGGTTTTAAGGCGATTAATGACGCCTTCGGACACCTTTTCGGTGACGGCGTGCTTAGTGATATGGGGCATGAAATTCGCAATATCTTTCGCCAAAAAGATATCGTCGGCAGAATCGGCGGTGATGAATTTGTGGTACTCTTCCGCGAAATGCCGTCGCTTGACGTGCTTGATAAACGCTGTAGCGAACTCTTACGAAGTCTCGATCGCACCTATGAAAGCAACAACGTCAGCTTGCCTTTTTCCATAAGCATAGGCGTTGCGCTTTATCCCGAACACGGCACTTCCTACACCGAGCTTTTCAAACGCGCCGACCGTGCTTTGTACGAATCAAAATCGCTTGGCAAGAATCGCTACTCAATTTACCGTTCAAGCCTTATCGGACGTTCATTCGCCGTAGAATCGGAAAGAGATCCGCAACACGCTGAAGATATCAGACAGAAGGCGTTTCAAGATAACATGCTGGAATTTATTTTGAATCTGCTTTACGAGACGCAAAACCCCGAAGTCACGGTTCAAGTCTGCCTTGAAATGTTCGGCAAGCAATTCAATCTCGACCGCGTCTGCGTCAACCGTTTCAATCGCACTTCAAATAAATATTCCTTCGCATTTGAGTGGGTAAGTCCCAACGGCATTTCGCTGAACAGTGAAGATATCGTCAAGCAGTATCCTTTCTTCGTCGACCGCTACTGTAACATTGTCGAATCCAACTACCACCCGTCACCTTACGGCGTCACGTCCATTTGCGAAAATACTTTTCAAAAATTCAAAGACGATGCCGAAGGTTTGGAGAAACTCAAACTCGGTTCATTCGCGCACTGCCAATTTTCACACAGCGGCGAACTTTTAGGTTCAATCGGTTTTGAATCTGCGCACCCGCGTGAATGGGAAAAAGAAATTTTGACGAAGATCAGCATTTTCTCCGTGCTGTTGGGAAATATTTTGCTTGACCGCAAGAGTGACACCGTTGCCGAAAAGATGAATCGTCACCTGCAAAATATTTTGGATCATATGCAGGAATTTATTTACGTCGTCGACAAAAATACTTACGAGCCGATTTTCTTTAACAACACGATTAGGCAGACGCTTATCACTTCCTCCAGCGCGCAGACTTGCTACAAGCGCTTTCATAATCTCAACGAGCCATGCAAGGATTGTCCGGTTAAACGCCTTTCAAAGGACGGCAACGAGTACATTGACGTGAGGATTAATAACTGGGGCGTTGAGACGCCTGCACGTGCTTACAACATTCACTGGGAAGATGAAATGGATAAAAACTTGGCGCTGATTATTCAATCGTCATTCTAAGCCTTATAAGCGCTTAAAATATTGAAAAATAAAATATCAGCTTCAGTCGCTACTACGCCGTGCGGGCTTGCAAAATGCGAGTGAGCGCGGCTGTTTTCTTTTGCGATTGGTGAAAGCGGTTTATTAAAAAGGATTGAAATTTTAATGGATAAAATCACGATTATTGTGCCGTGCTACAACGAAGAGGAAGTTATAGA
>JAFTEG010000355.1 GCA_017453765.1 Selenomonadaceae bacterium | reverse complement strand
GTTAGCCGAAAGACGTCCGAACATACCACGACAATTTCTGCCGCTACCGAAGAGCAGTCAGCGTCCAATGAAGAAATTGCCGCCGCGTCGCAGTCACTTTCAAACCTTGCCAACGAAATGCAAGAAGCCGTAGGACAGTTTAAGATTTAGTTGCTGGATCGATGGATCGATGGATCGATAGCAACTAATTTTAGTCTCCTTAGTGATAACCTTTCAAAAGGTATACCGCTAAGGGGATTTTTTTGTTATAATCTGTCTTGCATTGGGAGGGGAAATTTTTTGCTTGAAAATTTGCTTGAAAAATATGAAACGCTGAAAAAAATTTTAGCGGAGCTTAAAAGCGTTGCCGTAGCTTTTTCCGGCGGCGTCGACTCGACATTCCTTTTAAAAGTCGCACGTGACGTACTGGGCGAAAATGTCATTGCCGTTACTGCCGCGTCGAAAGCCCTGCCGCAACGTGAACTTGATGACACGAAAAATTTTTGCCGCGCTGAAGGCATTCGGCAAATTATTTTTGATTCGACAGACTTAATGCGGGACGTCTTCTTACAAAATCCGAAGAATCGTTGCTACATTTGCAAGCGTGCGTTGTTTGAAAAAATTTTGCAACTTGCCGCCGAAAATAATATTTCGCACGTCGCGGAAGGTTCAAACCTAGATGATAACGGCGATTATCGACCGGGTATGCAGGCAGTAGCTGAATTGAAAATTAAAAGTCCTCTGCGTGCCGCCGGTTTTTGGAAAAAGGATATTCGCAAACTTTCGCAGGAAATGAACTTGCCGACGTGGAATAAGCCGTCGCTTGCCTGCCTTGCGTCGCGTTTTGTTTACGGCGAATCGATTACCGCTGAAAAGCTTGCAATGGTTGATAAGGCGGAGCAGTTTTTATTTGACTGCGGCTTTAAGCAGGTTCGCGTACGTGTTCATGATGAAATGGCGCGAATAGAAATTTTGCCCGATGAATTTGATAAACTGCTTGAAAAAAATCTGCGCGAAGAAGTCACGGCGAAGTTTAAAGGCTACGGCTTTACCTGCGTCACGCTGGATTTAAGCGGCTACCGCAGTGGAAGTATGAATACATTTTAATGGAGGTAATTGTAATGGCGAAAGATGAACGCTACATTTCAGTGGAGCAGTCGATAATACAGGCTTGCCACGAAGTAAATTTAATGCGTGCAGGATTAAAGCCCAAGCGTCCGTTAAAGGAATTGTGGGAAGAACTTGAAAAAGAAGTGGCTTTGATGGAAGCGGAACGCGCCGAAGATTAGGCGTTGTTGATTTTTGTCAAATTAATGTAAATTTGATTTAAACTTACTTTAGCTTAGGCGCAAAGAAACGCCGCGTATTTGTGCTATTTCTGATTCTAACGTTACTGATTTACCTATACTCTTAATAAAAATAAAATGGAGATGATTTAATGGCAGATTTACTGTACACAATCAAGGCGCATACGCCGAAAGAAGACATTATCCGTATGTTGCGCGAACACCCCGAAATTAAATTTGTGTCGCTTACGGGCATTGACCTTGCCGGTAATGACACCGATGAAAAAATTCCCGTGCGAATTTTCATTAAGGATATGGACGAATTTTTTGAAGGTCGCGCAGTACAGACGGACGGCAGCTCGGTAGTTTTGCCCGGCATTGCCACGCTGAACAATGCAAAGGTCGATATGCCGATT
>JAFTEG010000354.1 GCA_017453765.1 Selenomonadaceae bacterium | reverse complement strand
GTGCGCCCGTCCGCGCAAGTCGCCGGACGCGACTTCTGCGGACATGTTTCTTTTTGTTACTTTTTCTTTGCGCCAAAGAAAAAGTAAGTTAAAAAACCCTAAGAATTTATCGAAACTTGATTTAATCAACACGCCCTAGTAGTTAGTAGTTTTTAATTCAGCATCCTTAATCCTTAATCCTTAATTCTTAATTAAGTGACTACTTCTACGGTTTGAGAGTCAATCACCCGCGCAGATAAAACTTTTTGTGACGCCTCATTTCTCACCTTGATAACCTGCCCGATCCTGCCGCGTCCCATTGCCACGCCCTTCGCCGAAACATTCAAGCCGCCTTGACGAAAAATTATTCGTACCATACGCCCGCTTTCTACGGCTACCGGCTGCTGAAAATAATTTATGCTGACCGGCGAACCTGCGCGTATAAAACGGTGAGGTACAAGCCCGCGAACTTCCGCCGCGTCTTTAAGGTAATCCGTGCGACCGTCTATTACAATTTCATCAACGCGAAAATCCGAATCAGTCACCGGCGTTTCAATGTGTAAATCGTGCGCCGCGACAAGTGCAATGTCAAAAATTTTTATTGAAACAATGAAGTTTACGTCACGGTAAGCCTTGCCGTTTACAAAAATCCGCGCCTTGACCGGCGTACCCGTCGAATAGCTTATGGAAGTTGACGGCAACATAATTTTCACGTCGATAATTCCTTCCGGCAATGAGATATTTGACAAGCCGCGCGTTATCATAACTTCACGCCGCCGAAATTCGCCGCGCTCATCCAAAATTCTTTCGACCTCTGAAAGTGCAATCGACTCAATCTGTCCGCCCGACAAAATTTGTTTTGCGTAAACCGGCGCCGAAAAATTTATCAGCAGTGCAAAAAATATCAGCGCATAAAAAATTTTTTTCATAACAAATACTATCGATCTATCGATCTAACAACTATCGATCTAATTAACGTTTCAATCCGTTGGCAGTTTCAAGCATAGAATCGGAAGTGGTAACCGCCTTTGAATTGGATTCGTAGGCGCGCTGTGAAACAATCATATTGACCATTTCTTCAACAATTTGCACGCCGGACATTTCAATAGTGCCCTGCGTAAGAATACCTGCGCCGTCTTGACCGGGCTGACTTTCAATCGGTGCACCTGACGCAGCAGTTTCCAAGAAAAGATTTTTACCGTAGGCGGCAAGTCCGGCAGGATTTACGAACCTAACCAAATTTATCTGTCCAATTTCAGCTTGTTGCCCGCCAGCGGGAGTGTCTGAAACACGTCCGTCTTGACTTATTACAAGGCTGTCAATCGTTGCATTTTCTTCAAGCGTAATGTTGGGGACAAGTAAAAATCCGTCGCTGGTTACAAGTCTACGCTCCGAATCAAGCTTAAATGAACCGTCACGCGTGTAAGCCGTCGTGCCGTCGGGAAGTTGAATTTGGAAAAATCCTTCGCCTTGAATACCAATATCGCTGGGATTGTCCGTCGTCTGCAAAGGTCCTTGCGTAAAAATTCTGTTGGTCGCCGAAACGCG
>JAFTEG010000353.1 GCA_017453765.1 Selenomonadaceae bacterium | reverse complement strand
CAGTTTCTATAGAAAATAATTTGATTCACGCAGAAAATTTTTTATAATATATAGGACAATGGTTAAGGAGGAGTTTATATAATGAAAGAAGTTGTAATTTTACTCGGTTCAGGCTCAATAGGACAGGCGATAGCGCGCAGAGTAGGCGCAGGCAAGCACGTTGTATTGGCAGATTTGAAAATTGAAAATGCAAACGCGGCGGCTGAAATTTTTGAAAATGCCGGCTTTGAAACGTCAACCGTTGCGGCGGATTTATCGTCACGCGAATCAATTTTAAATCTCATTTCGCACGCGCAGAAGTTCGGCGAAATTAAAAACCTAATCAACGCGGCGGGCGTGTCACCTTCACAAGCGCCGGTAGAAAAAATTTTGCAAGTGGATTTGTACGGCACGGCGGTACTGCTTGAAGAAGTCGGCAAGGTTATCGCGGCAGGCGGTTCCGGCGTTGTAATTTCTTCGCAGTCCGGTCACAGACTCGGCGCACTTACTGAAGAGCAGAATACTCAACTTGCAACGACGCCTACCGATGAACTTTTGAATCTGCCCTTCCTCAAGGCGATTACCGATACACTTAAAGCCTATCAATATTCAAAGCGCTGTAACGTCCTGCGCGTTATGTACGAGGCAACACGTTGGGGCAAGCGCGGCGCTACGATAAATTCAATCAGTCCCGGCATAATCATTACGCCGCTTGCCGCCGATGAGTTGAAGGGTCCGCGCGCTGAAGGTTATCGCAAAATGTTAAAAGCATCTCCCGCCGGTCGCGCAGGTACGCCTGATGAAGTCGGTGACCTTGCCGAATTTTTAATGTCAAGTCGCGGCAGATTTATCAGCGGCGCAGATCTTTTGATTGACGGCGGCACGACGGCTTCTTATTGGTACGGCGATTTACAATATTTGAAGGCTAGTCATTAGATTTTAGCCGGTAGCTTTTAGCTTTTAATTACCGGCTAAATTAAAGGAGCTTGATTTTATGAAAAAAATTTTTACTGCGGCATTGTCACTGCTTATGATATTTTTTTTGACTGCTTGCGGCGATACCGCGTCCAATTCCGCGCAAAAAAATTCTGCGGCAACTTCCGATACTGCGTCAAAACCCGCGCCGCCGCCTAAAAAGACAATTATAGTTTACTATTCGCGTACCGGCGATAACTACGAAGTCGGCAACATTGCGAAAGGCAACACGCACATTGCCGCAGATATCATTGCCGAAAACGTCGATGCCGATATGTTCGAGATAAAGCCGGTTGAGCCTTATCCATTCGATTATCGCGAATGTACCGAAGTGGCGAAGAGTGAACAAGACGCCAATGCGCGTCCCGCCTATGTCGGCAAGGTTGAGAATTTTGACCAATACGACACGGTGTATCTTTGCTATCCGATATGGTGGAGCGATCTGCCGATGATTGTTTACACTTTCCTTGAGCAAAATAATTTCAACGGCAAAACCGTCATACCGTTATGCACTTCGGCAAGTGAAGTTTTTATCGGCAAGGAAGACATTGAAAATCACGCTAAAGGCTCCAAAGTGCTTGAAGGCTTGGGCATTCGCGGCAAGGATTGTCAGTACGAACAGGACAAGGTTAGAAATATGATTCAGACTTGGCTTAAGAAAGTCAACGCTTAAAATTCAAGTCTTAAGAAAGTCAACGCGTAAATTATGATGAAAAATTATAAAACGGTTGCGGACGGCGAAATTTTTTCCGCCGAATACGAAGTTAAAAAGTCCGTATTTATCGCGCACGTCAAGCACGTTGAAAGTGAAGAATCTGCGCGGGAATTTGTTCAGCAGGTACGCAAAAAATATTTCGACGCTACGCATAATTGTTCGGCGTGGATTTTGGGCGAAGGCGGCAATTTGCAAAAGTCCAACGATGACGGCGAACCCGGCGGCACTGCGGGAAATCCGATTTTGGAGACGATTAAAAAAAATGACTTGACCAATGCCGCAGTTGTCGTGACGCGATATTTCGGCGGCATAAAGTTAGGCGCAGGCGGCTTGATTCGTGCCTATTCGCACACTGCCGCACTAGGTCTTGACGCCGCGAAAATTATTCGTATGACGCCTTTTCAACGCATTGCTTTGACGCTGGAATATAATTTCCTCGCGCAGGTTGAAAATTTTCTGCGCAAAAAAAATATCGCCGTAGAAAGTTCAGACTACACCGACGTTGTGACATTAAATATTTTAATCCTTCCCGCGCAGGTTGACGACTTTTTAACGGAGCTGACGGATTTAACCGCCGCAAATTTTTTACACGAGCTTAAGGAAGAAATTTTACTGCCGCTAACCGTGACAGATTAAACTGCGTATACTAAACTG
>JAFTEG010000352.1 GCA_017453765.1 Selenomonadaceae bacterium | reverse complement strand
GAGAATTCGTCAACCATAATATAGCCGCCGTCAAAAATTCTTCCGACGCGTACGAACGGCAAATTTTTTGCACGTTTTATTTTCAGTACAGATTTAAGTTTGGCGTAGTAATTTTTGTCGCTGTTAAAATTCAATTCCTTAACAGCCGGAACCAGCCTGTTGCCGTCAATAAAGTTATAGCCCTGATAAAAAATTTTCACTTAATCACCAGCTTGTAAAATTTTTTCTTGCCTTTGCGAATAATCGCCGCGCCGTTCGGAAAATCTTTGTCGGCTAAAACTAAGTCAACGTCTGAAACTTTTTCATCATTGAGCGTCAAGCCGTTTTGAGAAATTAAGCGGCGTCCCTCTGCCTTCGACTCGATAACTTTACACGTTGCCAGCACGTCCAAAAGTTTTTTGCCAACCGCGTCGGCAACTTCGACACTCGGCATATTTTCTGAACTCTGTCCCGTGAAAATTTCAGCGGCAGATTTTTCAGCCGCCTTAGCCGCCTCTTCGCCGTGTACCAACTTCGTGACTTCGTACGCCAAAACTTTTTTGGCTTCGTTAATCGCCGAATCTTTCAACGCGCTTAAACGATTTACCTCGTCCATAGGCAGGAAGGTTAAAAGTGACAGGCAGGTTTTAACGTCCGCGTCGTCGACATTTCGCCAGTACTGATAAAAATCGTAGGGCGAAACTTTTTCAGCGTCAAGCCACAATGCGCCGCCCGCAGTCTTACCCATTTTTGAACCGTCGCTCTTTGTCAAGAGTTTGTTGGTTAAGCCGAAAACTGCGCGTCCGGTTTTGCGTCGCGTAAGCTCCACGCCGGCTATAATGTTTGACCATTGATCGTCGCCGCCGAGTTCCATTTCGCAGTTAAAATCGTTATTCAGCTTGTAAAAATCGTACGCCTGCATAACCATGTAATTGAACTCAAGGAAGGTTAAACCCTTGTCCCAGCGCTGCTTGTAACATTCCGCCGTAAGCATTCGATTAACTGTGAAATGCGTGCCGACTTCGCGCAGAAGGTCAATGTAATTCAGCTTGCGCAACCAGTCGCCGTTATTCACCATGAGTGCCTTGCCGTCCGAAAAATCAATGAACCGTGCAATTTGCTTTTTGAAACATTCGCAGTTATGTTCAATCATTTCATCAGTCAAAACTTTGCGCAAGTCCGAACGTCCGGAAGGGTCGCCAATGGTGCCGGTGCCGCCGCCTACAAGACAAATGGGGCGGTGACCTGCGCGTTGCATGTGCGCCATAACCATGAGCGCTATGAAATGTCCCGCGTGCAAACTGTCTGCAGTAGGGTCGAAGCCTATGTAAAAGGTTACGGATTTTTCGCCGAGAAGTTTTCTTACGGCGTCTTCGTCCGTACATTGCGCGATAAAACCTCTTTCTTGAAGTGTGTCAAATACATTTAATGCCAACAAACTCTCTCCTTTTAGATCGATGGATCGATAGATCGATAGTTGATAGATCGATAGATCGATAGTTGATAGATCGATGGATCGTTAGTGTTTTAGTCGTCGCTGAATTGTGAAACCAATCCTTCTCTAATATATTCAAGCGAACATTCATAATAATGCATGGCGGAGGCGCGAAGAGCCTCAATCTCATCATCACGAATAGCACGCATAATTTTTGCGGGGTTGCCGAATACAAGCGAGTTGTCCGGGATTTTTTTGTACTGCGTCAAAAGAGTTCCCGCGCCGATTATACAGTTACTCCCAATTTCGGAATAGCCCAAAACGATTGAGCCCATGCCGATTAAACTGTTGTCACCAATCCTGCGGCAATGAACAATGGCGTTGTGACCTACGGTGACGTAATTTCCAATTTCAGTCGGCGTGTCGCCCATAACGTGAATCGTCGCGTTGTCTTGAATGTTCGTGAAAGCGCCGATAGTAACCGGTTGAAAATCTCCACGTACCATTGTGCCGAACCAAATACTTGAGCCGGTACCGATTTTAACGTCGCCGATAATTGCCGCGTTAGGTGCTACAAAAACATTTCCCGCAATTTTCGGCGTCTTTCCCTTGTAAGGCATTATAACAGCGTCCAAAATTTCATCCTCCTATCAACTAATCGGATCGTATTGTAAATTTAAACAGTCGCGCCACTTTGCCCAATTCTAAATTCTACATTCTTAATTCTTAATTCTCAATTCTTAATTCAATCAAACCATTCGGTAAAATTTTTTTCTTCGTCGAACGGAATCAGTTCACCAATTTTCGGCGTCAGCAGTTTGTAAGATTTACCTGTACTAGCCGCAATTAAATCTTTGTACGGTTCATTCCACGCATGCCGCGCAAGAGCGAATTTGGCGGAGTGAATCGGTACAACTTTTTTTGCGCCGATATCAACCGCCGCGTCCGCAGTTTCATTCGGCAGACAGTGAATCGCGTGCCAATCCAAATTATATTGCCCGTTCTCCATAAATGCGAAGTCAAAGCCGCCGAAATTTTTTCCAATATCCTTGAAGTGCTGAGAATAGCCGCCGTCGCCACTGCAAAAAACTTTTTTATTCGGCGTCACGAAGGCAAAGGCACACCATTCAGTAGGATTTTGCGTAGTAAATCTGCCGGAAAAATGTTGGCTCGGCAAAATCACAGCTTTAAAATCGTCGCCGAAATTTGCCGTAGTAAACCAATCTTCCTCCACGATATTGGCAACGTCAAAACCCCATTGTTCAAAATATTCGCCGACGCCTAAGGGACAAAGCACGCGCTTGACTTTCGGCTTTAACGCCATGATTGACGGGTAGTCAAGGTGATCCCAATGGTCATGAGTTATCGCAAGAATGTCAATCGGCGGGAAATCTTCTGCCGCGTAAATGTTACTGCCGTCAAACGCGCGATTTATAAAAAATATCGGTGACGCGTACGGCGAAAAGACGGGGTCAAGTAAAATTCGGCGTCCGGCAAGTTGCAGGTAAATTGTCGAATGTCCCATCCATACCGCGCAGTCTTGCTTAGGGTCAAGCGTGAGTAAATTTGTTTTTTCACTCGGCAAGGGCTTAGGCGGTTTCAGTGCTGATTTATCGCCTAAAAGCCATTTCGCCGTTGCGACAATGCGATTTTCTTTTTGCGATGATTCGGCGGACATAACTTGTACCGGCGTCAAGCACTCGAAATGGTCAGTGAAATAATGCGGCGACGCCAAAATTTTTTGTATCCTTTCGCCG
>JAFTEG010000351.1 GCA_017453765.1 Selenomonadaceae bacterium | reverse complement strand
CTTGTGATTGGGATAATTTTCACCTGAAATGACGCCGTCGGTAATTCTGCGCGCGACTTTGTTACTGCCGCCTGTCATAACGTCGGCAACACTTAAACCGCGACCGTCGACGTCGTAAGCGCCTTCAAGCTGGTGTGCGGCAACAGCTCCGCCCCACAAAAAATTTTTCGGCAATGCCATAATAAAACCCCTTTCGTTAAAATTCTAAAACTTCACCGTCATTCGGCATAAAATAATTTTCAATGCCGCGTTTCGCCATAAAGCCGCGCATTTGTTCACGCGTAATTGAGGCGTGCGACACATTGTCCATATGTGAGAGAATAAGTTTGGCGTGCGGCACGGTTTGCGCCACGCAGTCAACGTCCTCATCGTTCATGATAAGCCGTCCGTAGCCGATAAGCTCCGCCGCGCAGGTGTTCATAACTACCACGTCGGGATTGAATTTTTTCAGCGTCTGCTTTACGCCGTCAAACCAAATTGTATCACCGGCAAGGTACAGCGTCTTTTCATTTTCGGCTTGAAAAATTACGCCGCAAGCGTCGCACATAGCTCTAATCTTTCCGTGCAATGCGGGAGTGCGCGTAAGTTTAACGTTGCCGAGTTGCATTGAATCAGCGCTTAAAATTTTAACGTCTTTAAAGCCGGACTTTTTCAAAATTGCCGCGTCGTCGTCATTCTGCGCGATAATCGGAACATTTTTATCAAGCGGCGCGCCTGCGGTGCCGTCGGCAAAATTTAAATCAATGTGGTCGGGGTGAACGTGCGTCAAAAGGTAAAAGTCAACGCCTGCCAAAATTTTTTCCACCGGCTCCGGCAATTCGCAAATCGGCATGGGAATATAATTTTTCGTGTTTTCAACTGCCTTGAACGGAAAGCCCGGCACTTCAGAAAAACTGCCGAACTTTCTTTGACCGATAAGCCACGCGTCGACCAAAAAGGTTAAGCCGCCGTAATTAATTTTAAGTGTTGCATTTCGTATCTGTTTAATTTTCAAAATAAATTCCTCCATGTTAGGGGCTAGGAATTAGGGGCTAGGGTTTAGGGTTTAGGGTTTAGCCGGTAGCATACTATTCAAAAAGCGCGGCAACTTTTTCAAGCCACTTAGTAATTTCAATGTGTTGCGGGCAAGCTCTTTCGCAAGCGCGACACTTGATACACGAAGACGCCTTGCCGTGACCTTTGATATTGCCGTAATAAGCCATCTCGTTGAAAAAGCCGCCGACCTTTTTTTCGCCGTGTTCGCGGTAGTAGGAATTGTACAGCGCGAAGTATTCGGGAATTGCAATTTTCTGCGGACAGCCTTTCACGCAGTAGCGGCAGGCGGTACATGGAATTGCAATTTTTTCATTTATAATTTTTACGGCGTTTTCAATCAGCTTAAATTCCTTTTCATTCAGCGGCACGAAATTTTCCATGTAGCCGATATTGTCTTCAAGTTGCGCGAGGTTTGACATACCGGACAACACCATGAAAACATTTTCGTGACTTGCCGCGTAACGCACTGCCCATGAGGCTACAGACATTTCCGGCGAATCGGCTTTAAACATTTTTTCAACAGGCTCCGGCACTTTCGCCAGCATTCCGCCTTTTACCGGCTCCATGACGATAACTTTTTTGCCGTGCTTGCAAATTGTTTCGTAGCACTTGCGCGATTGAACCGTCTTGCTGTCCCAGTCGAGATAATTCATTTGAATTTGCACGTACTCAATTTCGGGGTGCGCCGTTAAAATTTCGTCAAGCAGTTGCGCGTTGTCGTGATATGAAAAGCAAATGTGCTTGACCTTACCTTCCGCCTTCTTCTGCTGAATGAAGTTAAAGCAGTCAAATTTTTCCGCCGTAGCGTAGGTGTTGACGTTGAGGTTGTGCAAAAGGTAGTAGTCAAAGTAATCGACGCCGCACTTTTCAAGTTGCTCATTGAAAATTCTTTCGCAATCTTCCTTTGTATTCAAAAACATTGTCGGCAACTTCGTAGTTAGCGTAAAACTGTCGCGCGGGTGACGTTTTACCAACGCTTCACGCACGCAAATTTCACTTTTGAAGTCGTGATACATATACGCCGTGTCGAAGTACGTAAAGCCGCGTTCAAGAAACAGGTCAACCATTTTTTTGAACTGCTCCATGTCAACTTTGCCTTGATTGTTCGTGTCCAAAAGCGGCAGACGCATACAGCCGAATCCCAGCTTTTTAGCCATCTTATTCACTCCCAAAAAATTTATAGTTTCTAAAAAATTTTTGTCCAAAAAAATATCCTTATCTGAATTTTATAATAAACTGCGCGGCAGGTGCAAGAAAATTTTTCCGCGCAGATTAATTTTTGCAAAAAAAAAATAGCCGCTACAAAACGGCGGCAAGTTAAAAATTTTTAATTTGAGTGAGATTTTTTAAATTTCTTTTGGCTTGCAAAAATATGTCTTATTTAAATTTAAAGAAGTTGCAGCGCATGTCAAGCCGTTGCCATAACCGCAGAGAACAGCATTTGAAAAATTCTTATTTTGAATTTTTTCCAAACACCAGGTCAACGGTATACTTGTTGCGGCTGTATTTCCATATTCTTCAATGTGAATAGGAACTTTTTCTGCGGGCAATTTCAAAATACGTCCGAGCGATTTAACGATAGTTTTATTAGCTTGATGAAATACAAATAAGTCGATATCTTCTTTCGTATAATCTGACATGGCTAAAACACTTTTAACGGCACGAGGAGCAGCATAAACCACAAAAGTCATTACCTCAAGCCCATTCATGTGAAGATTCTCAAGAGTTCTTATGTTGCCGCTTTCGTCTATTACTTCTTTGTCGGTTAAACCTGCCTTTGCAGGGATTCGAAAACCTCCGGCAGGAACATACAACGCGCGAAATCCATTTCCGTTATTGAAAAATGCAAAAGAAGTTTTAGTCACATCTTCTCCGGCAGATATCAAGGCAACTGCCCCTGCATCACTAAATATCATTCTTTCAGATTTAGATTTTGGATTTACTACTTTTGTCAAAGTATCGCCTGCACATAGCAATACATTATTGCAATAACCCGATTGAATGAGCAGAAATGCTTGGAACAAGCCGTGAACAAATCCTGCACAAGCCTGTTTTATATCCGTGACAATACATGTTTCAGACAAACCTAAACGATCCTGTACGATATATCCCGAGCCGGGCGAAATGTAGTCATCAGTGTATGTTGCAAAAACAATTCCGTCGACTTTGGATTTATCAAAATTAAGTTCGTCGAAAAGATTTTCAGCCGCGTTGATACAATAATCTGAAATTGTTTTATCAGGCGGCGATTGTCTTATTATAGATACACCGGTAGTGTTGATCGTTTTTTCTACGGCACTTGAATCAAAATCCAATTCCCTAAGGTTTACACATTCTTTAGGCAAACTTACAGACATACCGCGAATAAAAGGAATTGTAAAAATTTTGTCCTTCATTCAAATACTCCTCCCAACATCATTCCGCCGTCAACAACTATATCTGTGCCTGTAATCCAATCTGCTCTGTTGCTTAAAAGAAAAAGTGCCATTCCACTCACTTTATCTGTGGAACCTTCACCGAGAATAATATTTGACGCAAGAATTTCTCTGTTACTAAAAATATCTTTGTCGATGCTTGTCATTTCTGTATCTGTCAACCAACCCGGACTAATGCTGTTTACACGGTGTCCTTGACAAGCAAGCTCCCTTGCCATACTTTTTACGGCGGTTTGTACAGCCGCTTTTATGGAAGAATAAATTAAAAGACCCTTATATCCCGTATATGCCGCAACGGAAGAAAGTATCACGAAAGATGACGAGTCCGATATAAAACGTTTTTTTGTAACGGAACGCATAAAGTGCAACATTCCTGTGTAACTTGTATCGGTAATGTTTTTGGCAAGCCTGTCATTCCAAGCACGCAGAGAGGTCAAACCGACAACGCCAGCCGTATAAACCCCGCCATTCAGTTTTCCAAATCTTTCTGTAAAATTTTCAAAAAATTTGTCCCAATCCGACGGAGTGGTTTTAGTTACATCGGCATACATAGGAATAATTTTACCGGGCGATTCTTGAAGTGCCATTTGCTCAATCAATTCTGTTCTTCGTGCAATGCAAAGAACTTTTGCTCCGGCTTTAGATAATTCAAGAGCAATTTGCTTGCCTATACCTGAAGAAGCGCCTACTACAACAAAATTTTTTCCTTCATAAGAAAAGCTGACTTCATTCATAACGATTTAACTCCGATTTACAAGATTATACAAATCCCTCAAAGTTTCGGCATTGCGAACATCGGCGGCGTTAATTTTAGCGGCATTTTCATACGAGGCGGCATTTTCTGATGCCATTGCCACAAATGCTACAAACGCCACAGAATCCCATTCAACAATATCTTTTAAAGGCGTATCCAAATCCGGTAAATCCTCACGATACAAAATGTCCGTCATACTCTTTTTAAATACTTCTTCGGTCATAAAAAATCCACTCCTCTTAACATACAAGTTTATCAAAAAGTTTTTCGCGAATTTTTAAATACATTTCTTTTGTTCTGTACAATTCCTGCTGATCTAAACCGTTTACAAAACATTCATTTGGAAATTTTACTTCTTGTTCATTCGGAACAAATCCCAAAGTTTTATCTAATGTCATTGCCTTGCGATTTTCCTTAACAACATGAATATATTCTACATCGACAAAAGTATAACTGTAGTCCGCCAAAACAAAAAAAGATTCCCAAAAAGCGGGTGTTAATGCATAATCAGAATTACCAAGAATAAGCCGACCGGAGATACAAACTTTGTTTTTTAAATCGATATTTGTACGCCCTATTGTTCCAAACGGCGTACCGGTTTCTTTATCGGTCATAATAAAAAATTCTTGTGTATCATCCGGCAAGTAGACTTCCTCATACCACTTTTTTTCAAGCTCTAATGTCAGTACAAAGGGCTGATTTAAAAATTTATTTAAGCTAGAATTATTGCGCCATTCGACTACATAAGAAAAATACTCAGGCACAATTTCTTTAAGTACAACAGTCTTACCTTCGAGATTTAAAGGCTCCTTTTTATCTCTTTTTATACTCATATTCAAAACTTCCTTAATATAGTCATCCACTATCATTTCTAATTATCGCGTACCAGCAAAGAGTTCCGTACTTCGTAACCCCCCCCCTTTGCGGCAGGCTCAGGTGTTCTTTAAACGTCCCCTCGTACACAAAGCCGAACTTTTGATAAAATTTATTGGCGCGGACATTTTCGTCCAAGACATTCAAATAAACCTTGTGCAGGTTCAGCGTATTAAAAGCGTAGTCCAAAATTTCAGCCGTCGCCTTTTGCGCGTAGCCCTTGCCCCAAAAATCGCGGCGCAAAACTATTGCGTATTCGGCGTTGCCGTCAGCGGCGGAAATATTTTTCAGACTGATTGTCCCTACATAATTATTCTGCGCGTCAACAATGGCGAAGTGCTGATTCTCGTCGGTAAAGCTGTGCGAAATAAAATCCAGTGCCTTCTCCCGCGTCATTGACATAAAATCGAATCTGAAATTTTTCGCAACGCATTCATCGTGCATCCACTCAAGCATACCGGTAACGTCGCGGCTTTCCAATTTTCTAAGCATTGTATCCATTACAAACCTCAATTACAAAATCAATCTCATCGTCAGTCATACCGTTAAACATCGGCAGGCTTAAAACTTCGTCGGCAAGTTTTTCTGTTATCGGGAAGTCGCCGCGCTTATATCCCAGCCGCGCGTAACATTCGGCAAGGTGCGGCGGTATCGGATAATGAATCACCGTTTTAATGCCGCAGGTTTCAAGGTAGCGTTTAAAATCGTCCCGCCGCGTCGTACGAATTACAAATTGGTGATAGACATGCTCCGCTCCCGCGCAGATTGACGGCAGGATTAAGCTGGAATTTTTTATGCCGGCTAAATATTTATCGGCAATTTTTTTACGCTCGGCATTAAGCTCGTCAAGGTGCGAAAGTTTCACGCGCAGAAGTGCCGCCTGCATTTCGTCAAGCCGCGAGTTTACGCCTTCAAGCTTATTGTGGTACTTAATTTCACTGCCGTAATTTCTAAGCATTTTAAGCGTCTTCGCAAGGTCTGAATCGTCGGTAACAATCGCGCCGCCGTCACCGAATGCTCCGAGATTTTTTGTAGGATAAAAGCTGAAACAACCTGCGTCACCGAAAGTTCCCGTCATCTTGCCGCCGAACTTCGCGCCGTGAGATTGTGCGCAGTCTTCAATCAGCTTGAGATTATATTTTTCGGCAACCGCGCAGATTTTATCCATACGCGCCGCCTGCCCGTACAAATGCACGACCATAATCGCCTTAGTTTTCGGCGTGACGGCGCTTTCAATCTTAGCCGCGTCCAAATTATAAAATTCGTCCGGCTCCACAAAAATCGGCGTCGCACCGTTCGCAGTTATCGCCAGCACCGTCGCAATGTACGTGTTAGCCGGTACAATAACTTCGTCACCTGCACCAATGCCTAACGCGCGTGCAGATAACGTCAAGGCGTCGAGTCCCGAATTTACGCCGATACAAAATTTGCCGCCGAGATAACTTGCAAACTCCCTTTCAAACGCCGCAACTTCTTGACCGAGTACGTACCAACCTGCGCGAAGAACTTTCAGCGCGGCTTGTTCATATTCAGCTTGATAGAGTTCAAATTGCCGGTTTAAAATCGCTAAATCTATTTTCATATTCCTATCCACTATCCACTATCCACTATTTACTATTCACTAAATTTAAAAATTCATCGTAGTTGCGAATGTAGTCGCTCTCGTCGTAAAGCTCGGACGCAAGTACAAGCAACACGGCGCCTTCCGAAAAATCAAACTGCTCACCCCAAATATCCTTCGGCATATAAAGCCCTTCTTCCGGCTTTTCAAGCGTGAAAACTTTTTCATTGCGCCCGTCTTCAAAAGAAATTTTACAACTGCCGCTTACGCAGATTAAAAACTGCTCCAAGTCTTTATGAGCGTGCTTGCCGCGTACAACCCCCGCCTTCGTGTCGTACATGTAGTAAACGCGTTTTATGTCGAAGGGAATATCTTTCAAGCCTTCAACGGCAACCACTTTGCCAAATTCGTCGCCATGCGAAGGAAAAAAATATTTCGTAAAGGCAGACAAATTTCCGCCAATGCTCAACCGGCAAGAGGGGGGGGGGTAGGTGTGTTACTGTCTTTGATTTTTATTAAATTTAAAAACTCGTCGTAGTCGCGAATATAATCGCTCTCGTCGTAAAGCTCGGACGCAAGTACAAGCAACACGGCGCCTTCCGAAAAATCGTACATTTCCCGCCACATGTCATTTGAAACGTACAAACCTTCGTACGGCTTTTCAAGGTGAACAACTTTTTTTTCGTGACCGTTGTCGAGTAAAATTTTACAGCTGCCGGTTATGCAAACCAAAATCTGCTCCAAACTTTTATGCGCGTGCTTGCCGCGTACAACCCCCGCCTTCGTGTCATACATGTAGTAAACGCGCTTTATGCGGAAGGGAATGTCCTTGAACTCTTCAAACGCCACAAGTTGACCGCGATCGTCTCCGTGCGGCTGAAACATATATTTTACAACCTGCATGCTAACACCTCTGATGCCCGTGCAACATAATTCCGTCGTCAGCCTTTTGCCAAAGTCCCGTTTCTTCATTCTTCGTAATACGCGGACGAATTGAATTTTTTTCCGGCAACATTTCAAGCAAAATTTTTATCGACGCGTCCAATGCCTCATCGAATTTTTCTTCAATGACAAAATCACGAACTCTTTTAATTTCACGCCTAAAAAATTTCACGTCGTCCGAAGGATTTTCATCATCCTCATTGTAGTGGTCATGAAAAAAGAACAGCCAACTTTTACAGACGGTTTTATATTCATCGTAACTGTGCAAAAATAAATTGTTAAGCCACGAAATGGTAACGTAGCCCATAAGCTCGACAACAAGGCGCATTTGTATGAAATTATCGTAAGTATTTTGTGCGTCGTGACGGCGAAAAGCGCTGAGCGGCTCCGCTATGTAGACGCAAGATTTATTTG
>JAFTEG010000350.1 GCA_017453765.1 Selenomonadaceae bacterium | reverse complement strand
TTGCCGAATATTCTTGGCTCAATACCATTTCAAATAACGTCACAAAGCAAGCAATAAAAGATTTAGGCAAAGCTTATGACAAATTTTTCAAAGGTGAAAGTAAACGTCCGAGATTTAAAAGCAAAAAGCGCGGAGATTTCAGTTTTTATCAAGACCCGTGCAAAATTCAAATAACGAAGACGCACGTAAAACTTGAATCAATAGCGTTAAGTAGAAAGCGAAATAAACAGCGCTTAAATTGGTTCAGACTTGCCGAACACGGGCGAATACCGGTTGGCGTGAAATACGAAAATCCGCGAATTACTTTTGACGGCTTAAATTGGTGGTTGAGCGTAGCGGTTGAGTTCGCAGACCCTAAACCTGCCGAAAATTGCGCTGAATCAATTGGAATTGATTTAGGGGTAAAAAGTTTTGCGGTATGTTCGGACGGTGAAATTTATCTCAACATTAACAAAACCAAAACGGTTAAAATATTGAAGAAGAAACAGCGCAGGTTGCAACGCTGTATCTCAAGAAAATATGAAATGAATAAAAAGGAGGAAGACCGTTACGAGAAAACACGCAACATTATAAAGAGCGAAAAACTTTTATTGAGAGTTCATCACAGGCTGAAAAACATTCGGCAGAATTACCGGCACCAAATAACAAGTGAAATTATCAGACGAAAACCAAGTTTGATAGTGCTTGAAGATTTGAATGTCAGCGGAATGATGTCGAACAGGCATTTGGCAAAGGCAGTGCAGGAACAAGGATTTTATGAATTTCGGCGACAAATTGAATACAAAGCCGAGTGGGCAGGAATTACCGTAGTGATGGCGGACAGATATTATCCGAGTTCCAAAACCTGCATAATTTGCGGAAATGTGAAAAAAGATTTGAAGTTATCGGAAAGAATTTATCACTGCGAAAAATGCGGAAACAAGATTGACCGAGACTTACAAGCGGCAATAAATCTTAAGAGATATGCAAATTGATTGAGTAAGTACCCGTACGTTAGCGGGGAATTCAAGCCTGTGGAGCGTTATACCAAACGTAAGTAGCTACGGCAAAAGCGGACGCGGTGAAGCAGGAATGAAACATAGAAGTTTATAACTTTTTATAAGTTTTCAGTAACGGACAGCGCGGCTCTTAATGCGCCGTGCAAAATTATGAAAAATAAAGATAAGGTAACCGGTAAAGGCGACAAGAAAAAATTTATTCACCATGTCGAAACAACAGTCGGCACGAAGTTTGTCGACCATACCGAAGTGCAGTACAAGCCGATGACCGTAGTAAATTTGAAAGTGGTGCGTGTAAGTGACTTCGGCGCATTTCTTGACGCGGGTACCGGCAACGGCAGTGACGATATACTTTTGCACAAGACTCAGCAGACGGCGGAAGTTAAAGTCGGCGACACGGTAAATGTTTTTTTGTACCTTGACCCGAAAAAAAGACTTACGGCAAGCATGAGAGTGCCGAAAATGCGTGAAGGACAGATAGCGCGGCTGAAGGTTATCAACGTGACGAATGACGGCGCATTTTTGGACGTAGGCGCCGAACGCGGGATTTTTATGCCTTTTGCCGAAATGCGCGGCAGACCAAAGAAAGGCGACATTGTTTGGGCAAAACTTTATACCGATAAGTCGGGACGCCTTGCAACGTCAATGAAGGTTTCTGACGAAATTAGACGCGCGTCAAAGCCTGCCGAAAATGTTCAACGCGGCGATAAAATTATCGGCGCGATTTACAATATTACTGACGCC
>JAFTEG010000349.1 GCA_017453765.1 Selenomonadaceae bacterium | reverse complement strand
TATCGATCTATCGATCTAACCACTATCGATCTAACTATACTCTTCTGCGTTTGGGCGGACGGCATCCATTGTGCGGAATGGGCGTCACGTCTTTTATCATATTAACTTCAAGCCCCGTAGCCTGCAATGAACGAATCGCCGCCTCACGTCCGGCGCCCGGACCCTTCACATAAACTTCTACCTGCTTCAATCCGTGTTCCATTGCCGCCTTTGCCGCGACTTCCGCCGCCTGTTGAGCCGCAAACGGCGTACTTTTGCGCGATCCTCTAAACCCTAAGCCGCCTGCACTCGCCCATGACAACGCATTTCCGCCTTTATCCGTTATCGTGACAATCGTGTTATTGAATGTGGAGCTTATATGCGCCACCCCGTATTCTATATTCTTGCGGACTTTTTTCTTTGCACGAACTGTTCTCTTCGTTGCCACCTACTTTATCCTCCCTTTAGCTGTTAGCTTTTTACCGGCTAACCGCTATTCTTTTTTCTTGCCTTGTACCAGCTTTTTCGGTCCTTTACGCGTTCTCGCGTTATTTTTCGTGTTTTGTCCGCGTACCGGCAGTCCCAGTCTGTGGCGGCGCCCCCTATAGCAGCCAATATCTATGAGTCGCTTGATGTCCATCTGTATATCGCGCCGAAGGTCCCCTTCTACCACATACTTATGATCTATTACATCACGAAGTTTTACTACTTCGTCGTCCGTGAGGTCTTTTGACTTTGTATCCGGATTTATTCCCGTTTCCGCCAATATCTTTTTTGACGTCGACAATCCGATTCCGTAAATGTACGTCAATGCGTATTCCATTCTTTTCTCACGCGGCAAATCTACACCGGCTATTCGTGCCATTCTTTTTTCACCTCTTTAGCCCTGACGCTGTTTGTGTTTGGGATTTTCACAAATTACCATTACGCGACCTTTGCGCTTAATAATTTTGCACTTGTCGCACATTTTTTTACTGAGGGTCTGACTTTCAAAGTTCCCGCCTCCTCAACAAGTTGCTAATTTACCACTTTTCATTTATGTTGTCTACAAAAATTTTCAATTTTACACAAAAATTATTTTAATTGTTTTCGTACGCAATATTTTCCGATTGTGCGATCTCAAGAATTTTTTCTTTCGTCCACCCCGATGCTTTTACTATAAATTCAATCGGCGTCTTTACGGACAAAAGATTTTTAATCATATCCAGCTTGCCTTCTTCGCGACCTTCGATTTGAGCAAGTCTTTTTATACGCATTTCTTCAGCATACCACGACATATAACTCACCTTCATTTTGTCGTTATTTTTGACTTCGTCTACTCGCGTTTCAACACGTTTAGTAAAATCGCCTTGAGCCTTTTGACCGTTGATGAGTTCGAGCAAGTACTCAATATCTTTGTGAACATCACCGTTGATTCCCTTAGCATTAAGAAAAATCGTAGTTGATCCGTTGGCAAGTTCCAAATCGCGCGATTCCAGACAAAGATCTTTAAAGGTGTAAACCCTGCGCCCCGCGCCGAAAGGATCAAAAGTACAGACAAAAATAATGAACGTCTTTTTCAAGTCTTGATAGTCTTGCCCTTTTTTAATTTGATTGGCAACTATCAGAGATTGATAATAGAGGGTGCGTTTGGGCAAACTGTCAGCCGGAGAGTTAGTAGTTTGCATTTCTATATCGTAGACGGAATTTTTATCATCTTCGACATAAACGTCCAGCCGAATGCCCTTGCTTTCTATGCCTACATCAAAAATCTTTTCCAAATCCACATAGGCTATATTTCTTATCGATATGTTTAAAAGTTTTTCCAAAAATTCTTTGCAGATTTCCGGATCTTGCATCACGTTTTGGAAAATAAAATTATCGCTGAGTGTAAGTTCTTCCCACGTCTTCACGTCGTCATTCACCCCTACTTGAAACGGTACGTGATTCTGCCACGTGAAAGGTCGTAGGGGGTGAGTTCGATAGTGACTTTGTCCCCGGGCAAAATGCGGATAAAATTCATTCGGATTTTGCCGGAAACGTGCGCCAATACTACGTGTCCATTTTCAAGCTTAACTTGGAACATTGCATTGGGCAGAGCTTCAACCACTGTGCCTTCAACTTCGATTACGTCTTGCTTTGACATATGTCTGTACCTCGATTCAATTTTTCACCGAGAGCAAAACGTTTTCAAGTTCTTCGGTGACTTTATCAATAGGCTGGGTGCCGTCAATTTCAGCGTACAAGCCGACATTTTTATAAAAGTCAATCAGAGGGCGCGTCGAATCTTCATAAACACTGAGACGCTTTGTCATGGTCTGTTCGTTGTCATCTGCACGCTGGTATAATTGACCGCCGCATTTATCACACGCATTTTCAACCTTCGGAGCATTGAACTTCACGTGATATGTAGCACCGCAATTCTTACAAATTCTGCGTCCTACCGCACGTTCAATTAAATTTTCCGCCGGAACGTGAATGTTTAAAACCTTAGTCAACTTCAAATTTAAATCGCTTAAAATCTTTTCAAGAGCCTTAGCCTGCTCGACTGTACGCGGGAAACCATCCAAAATGAAACCGTTTTTGCAGTCATCTTTCGCCAATCTCTCACGCACAATGCCTACCGTGACTTCATCGGGTACCAAAGTCCCCGCGTCCATGCAAGCCTTAGCCTTTTTTCCAAGCTCGGTACCTTCCTTCACTGCCGCGCGGAACATATCGCCGGTGGCAATTTGCGGTATTTTAAATTTTTCAACCAACTTGACCGCCTGCGTACCTTTTCCGGCGCCGGGAGGTC
>JAFTEG010000348.1 GCA_017453765.1 Selenomonadaceae bacterium | reverse complement strand
TACCTGCCGACGCCGTATCCGCCATAATCTTTCCGACCAAAGTCAACGTTACGCCGACGTCTTTCGTACGTGCGCGACTGTCCGGCGGAACTTCCACTCTGAAAATAATCTTCTTTGCGCTTTCTTCTTCGAGCGTAATTTCGGGGTCTGCCGTGCTGAACGCCAATGCCATTTATATCACCACCTAAGCTTCAAAATTTCCTTTCAATTCAACTTTATCCGTTAAATCCTTCTTCTGCTTTAAAAGAAGTGTCCACGTGCCGACGCCTTCTTCGTCGTTCAAATCCTCCATGTAGTCCATGACAAAGGCGTTGGGGTATGTGTACTGCCGAACAATCTGTCCGCCGTTTACAACTTGAATTTGGACGTTGCGGTAGCAGTCAGCCTGATCCGAAGGCATTAACGCCCATGCCGCCACATCGACGGTAGCGTCTGCAAGTTGTGCGCCAAGTGAAAAATTTATTCTGCCGGAGATTCTCAAAATTACGCCCAAATCGGTTGAACGCGCGTTTGCATTTTCCGGCGTCTCTGAAATAAAGTTTACGCCGGTGAGAATGGTCTCATTCATTTCAATATCTTTGCCGCCGGTTACTTTCAATCTGAATCCCATGCAAAATTCTCCTTTCTGCTGAATTTTTAATTAAGGATTAATTTCTAAAAAATTTTGTAACAGCCGCAATAGGAGAGGCGCGCACGGACGCGCGCCCCGTCCGCGCAAGTCGCCGGACGCGACTTCTGCGGACATGTTTTCTTTTGTTACTTTTCTTTTGCGCCAAAAGAAAAGTAAATATAAACTTCTTATTTCTTAATCCTTAATCCTTAATTAATTTAAACGTGTTTAGTCGAAGTCGTACGGTTCGTCTCAATCTCAAGATTTTTGACGTTGCCGTTAAATGTAATATTAAGCGTGCAAATGCCGTTTTCTTCGTCAATAACGTAGTCAATCGCATCGCCGGTACCGATAATCGCGTTGAGTCTTTCGCGCTTATCAAGCCACTTGCTCGCCTGCGAATTGGGGTTACTGCTGAAGAATTTAATAATTTTATCCTGCTTGAAGTCACTGCTCATATTGCGCAACATTCTCTGAATGTACGTCGTAACCTGCGTCTTGTAAATCGGTTCATAAACGCCATTATCTTCGTCGTAGAGCAAATTGCGCGTCTTGTAAACCATAATGTTGGTAATGGGAATGCCGCCGAATACCGCATTTTCGGACGAGAAGACAAAGCCGAAACATTTTTTGTTAATCTCATCTTTAATCGGCGCGGTAAAGCCGGTAATTTCCTTAGCAAGCGTCGTGTAAACCATAAGGGAGTTGTCGCCCTCTTCAAGGTCAAAACGCACGCCCGGCAATTCGTTATCAATATTGCGGCGGAAAATCATCTTGAGGTATTCGGGGTCTTGGTACGCGGCAACAATACCTGCGGCAACGTACGCGGCACCGACATACACGCCGTCAATCCAAAGTTTCATAATATCCTGCTTGGCTTGCGACATTTCGGCAAGATTATTTTCCGTGAGCGTCATTTTCGTATCAAGCACAACGCCGGACTTGTCCTTAGGAATAATCGTGAAGTTGGGGAAACACGGAATTGCAAATTCACTGAACGGCTTGCTTGTCAACGGCAACGATTTATCAATGTACTTTTCAATGCCTTCCGTTGCCATAGCGTTAAAGGTATTCTTTTCGTGCGACGCGAAACTAAAGAAACATTGTACGCGGAAATCTTTCAGCACGTCGAGAATGCGCGTAAGTGACTCAATGGAATTTACGTCGGTATTGATAGTCTCCGTGTTGCCCTTAAATCTCATACGCGTCAACTTAGTTTTACCGCCGGCACTGAATGCTACTGACGGGAAAATCGCGTACCAAATTGTATGGTCGAAATTATTTTTGCCGTTTACCGTGTTAAGGTACGTTACAAGGCGCGGAATGTTCGGCGTCTTCGCCATCATTTCATTGCTGATATTCGTAATAAGAAGAGTCGGTTTCATGCCGCGCAGTTTTGACGGATACTGTTCAAAGAAGAGACGCACGCCGAGAATTTTTTCAATCAGCGGCTTGACGGTTTTAATGAAGTCGTCTTTTGACTGCTTGTAAAATTGCAAGTAGGCGTTGTAGTTTTCAATCTCTTGAGCCACGTCAACTTCACTGACCATAGTCGAAGGCAGGGGGCAGAAAGTACGCGTGACAAGCGCCTTGACGTAATCGTTGTGATTATCTTCGTTCAGCGCTACGTAATCGTCGCCGATAACTTCGATTAAGCCTTCATTTACCTTGTCGTCGAGCGTGACAAGCGCGGTAGATTTTTCCTCTTTCGGCGCCTCGATAACTTTGAGTTCGCCGCTTTCGCCCATTGTCAATACGCCGAGTGCCAAAGGTGTAGCGTCCGCACCGCCGCCGCCTGACGTTAAAAGAAGACGCGTTTTAATGTCTTCAATCGCAAGCGGCAACATTGCCATGACGTTGTTGTAATTGACGCTGGCTTCTTCCATCATCACGTTAAGCTTGTCGCCTAAGTCCAATTTTTTGGGGTCTTCGTCTTCAAGCTGCACGTACTGCGAATAGACGTAACGCAACTCTTTACGATTTTGCTTAATGTCCTCAATGATTTTGTGCGGCGAAATTAAATCCGTCAAATTTTCAAATTTAAAGTCGACGTTAAGCAAACCTTGTGAACGTTTCGTATCGACGAGCGTCAACAACATGCGAAGGAAATCATTCTGCAGGTTGAGGTGAATTTCCGTCAAAAGGTCATCCGGAATGGACTCCGGCTTTTTCAAGGTGTACATAACCTTCTGATTGTTCGCGTTGAAGAAAGAGTAGACAACGGGATCGAACTTTTCAATAAATTCATCGAAACTTTTCACGCTGAGCGTTTCAAGAATCTCTTGAACTTTTTCGTCCGACAAGCTGTCGAGACCTCTCACGTCGCCGACCAACGTCAACAAGTCCAATTTTTCGGGATTAATCTCCTCAAAAAGAATTGTACCGTTTGTTTGATTAATTATTTTTGCCACAAACAAACCTCCCTTAATGAAATTTTATGTTTATAACCAAAATTTCTGAAACATAACAACTTTATTGAAACATAACAACTTTATTAAGATTTTATCGCCAATATTCATTTTTGTAAAGATTTTTAATCGCGATTAAAAAACTTTCCGTCATTTATACGTGCAGACTAAAATTTTATTAAACGCGTTTAACGTTGACTGACATAATCTTAGGTGATAGACTAAATTTAAAAAGTTTTGGAGCTTAAAAAGTTTTGGGGCTTAAAAAACTTTGGAGCTTTAAAAGTTTGTGAACTGCCGCTAAAAATGGAAAGGACGTGTTATTATGTCATCACCGCACAATGCCGCAGAGATAGGCGACATTGCCGAAAGAATTTTGTTGCCGGGCGATCCTCTTCGCGCAAAGGTTATCGCGGAAAATTTTTTGACTGACGTTAAGCAGTACAATTCAATCAGAAATATGTTCGGCTTTACCGGCAAGTACAAAGGCGTCCACGTGTCAGTGCAAGCTACCGGAATCGGTATACCGTCATTCAGCGTCTACGTGCATGAACTGATTCACGTTTACGGCGCAAAAAAATTGATTCGCACGGGAACTTGCGGCGGTATGCATGACAGTTTGAAACTGCGCGACGTTTTGATAGCTCAAGGCGCGTCAACCGATTCGTCAATCGTGTATCAGACATTCGGCGGCGCGATAAACTTTTCACTGCTTGCCGATTTTGATTTACTTTCAAAAGCCGTTGCAAATGCGAAGAAGTTAAACATTCCGGTTAAAGTCGGCAACGTAATTTCTACCGATAATTTTTACAATGACTACAGCGACAAAAACGGCACTTTCACTTCCAACGGTTTGACGCTTGATGAAAAGATGATTCGTTACGGCATTTTGGCGG